>WGCX01000126.1 GCA_015493575.1 Desulfobacteraceae bacterium
ATAAAAAAACAGGCCTGAACCCCATAGGAGCAGATATTTTCTCGGGTCATGAAAATAAAGATAGCAATAGATGAAAATTAAACACGATATCCCTGTTATTGTGGCTGTGATTGATGGAATTAACCAGGGCATGGACATGATTTATCCTCCGTTTTTTTTATAAGCAAGAGCGTACTTTTAATAAAGTAACTGATGCTCTTTTTATGTTCGTTGAGAGGCGCTGTAACGCAGTTCAGATCCGCCTCATGGCGGTTATAAAAAAGAACTCAAAGGCACTACCGGCCAATTATTCCCTGTATCATTGATTTTAATTCTTCCATTTGAAACGGTTTCACAACAACACCTGAAAACCCATATGATTGATAGTCAGCCATAACAGGATCATTGGAATAACCGCTTGAGACCACAACTTTTGCTTCAGGATCAATTTCAAGTATTTTTTTCACAGCTTGTTTTCCCCCCATACCTCCGGGTATGGTGAGATCCATTATAATAAGATCAAATTTGTCGTTCTTTTCCATGGATTCAGTGTATTTTCTGCATGCTTCAGCACCATCCGTTGAAAATTCCACTTCATGGCCCATGTGAATCAGCATATCACCCACAACGTCCCTGATCATTTCATCATCATCCATCACAAGTATCTTCCCGGTATTACCGTGTTTTTCAGATACCTTTTGTTGAGAAATTTCGGACTCACCGGCTTTTGGCTTAAATTTTTCCATTGAAGCAGGCAGATAAATCCGGAAAATTGTTCCCTTTGTCTCTATGGATTCCACGCTTATATATCCGTCATGTCTTTTGATAATGGAATGCACCATTGCCAGTCCAAGACCGTTTCCATTTTGTTTTGTTGTAAAATACGGATCAAAGATATTATGGAGGTTCTTTTCGCAGATCCCCTCACCCTGGTCCTTAATACTTATTTTTATGTAATTTCCCGGTTTTAACGGAAGGGATGTATCATCGGGGTTAATCATGTAATTTTCCGCTTTTATCGAAATAACACCATTATTGTGCATCGCCTGAATCGCATTAATAATGATATTGTTTAGAACCTGATTAATCTGCCCCTTGTCTATTTCCGCATCAAATAAATCGGGCACAATTGACAATTCATGTCCTACGCCTGAACCCCTTAATACAAAAACGATGGATTCCTCGATAAATTCAGGCATTGATATCAATTTTTTCACAGGGGCACCGCCCCTTGAAAAGGTTAACAGCTGATTTGTTAAATCCCTTGCCCTGAAGCATGATTGTTCAGTATCCGCAAGGTATTTTGCTATTTTTTGATCTTTTTCAGCATAGGCCCGGGCAAGGGAGAGATTTCCGATGATAACACCAAGGATATTGTTGAAATCATGGGCGATACCGCCTGCAAGAAGGCCAATGGATTCTAATTTCTGAATCCTTAAAAGATCTTCTTTCATTTTTTCTTTTTCTTCAATTTCCCTTTTAAGACGGGTATTTGTTTTTAAAAGTTCGGAAGTGCGTTTTTTTACAATAAGTTCAAGGCCTGTATTTAAATTTTTTAACGCTGCATTTGCCCTTGCAAGTTTTAATGCATAGTCCTCTTTTGCTTTTACAGCCATTTCCAGGGCAGTATTATTTTGCAATAATTTTTCCGACATTTTATTAAAAGCACTGCCTATCTCGCCTATTTCATCATTTGAATCAAGGTCAACTTTTGCGCCGAGAACTCCTTTTTCAACTTTTCCCATTGTTTTTTTTAATTTCAATATGGGTTTCACAATAAAATACGACAATGAAAAAGAAATAAAAAAGGACATGAAAATTGCCAGTAAAAGCACAAAAAGGGAAAATACGATAATGATCTCAATAACATGCTGCTTTACCGGATGGATATTATAGTAAATTGTGACATATCCGACACGGTCGCCAATCACCTCAATGGCATTTGAATAACAGGCCATACCTTTCATACCCTGAACATCTGTTAGAAAAACAGCTTTTTTATCAAGAAGTTTCATCTGGTTTTCAGATAGAGGGTGTATGGATTTTTTATTGTTTAAAGCAAAATTTACATTTTTCCCCTGTTTAACCGATTGCTGTTCTGTATGTTCATGATTTGGATTATACCTCAAGGATAGAAGCACATCACCTTTTTTATTATAGATAACTGCCTTTGTAATTCCATTTACCTTTATTATATCTTTCACTGATGAATTAAGAGCAAGGTTCTGGCGGGCAAAAATCTCATTTGCAAGTTCCTCTCTTTTCTGTTCAAAAAGCACGGATAAAAATGTGTTAATTTCTTTATATTGATGATTCAAATACTTTTTACCTGCAAAATACAAAGCAGAACTGCATACAAATATAAATATCAGGCAGATACTTACACCAATTGTATTAATTTTAAATGAAAGACTTGTGATTTTCATTTTTACTCCATTTGTTTTTTACAACTGCCATGAGGCAGATCTGGACTGCACTTCTGTGCCTTTTAAGGTGCTATTGTTTTAAAATACTTTACCTGTCCACTTGTTATTACATATATGACAGCATCTTTATTAACAGGGTTGCGGTTTTTGTCAAAGCATATCATTCCTGTCACTCCCTGAAAAGATTTTGTTTCTGCAAGGGCTGTGCGAATTTTTTCCCTGTTAAAACTTTTGGCACGGTGAATGGCATCGGCCAGTAAAAACATGGCATCACGGGAAAGTGCAAAAGCAGAGTTGATTTCAGCTATATTTTTGTGTTTTTTTACAAAGGCAATGGAAACAGGGTTTTCTGATTTTTCAGACCAGTGGTCACAGAAGAATCCATGTTTTATATATTTTCCGCCTTTATTTAAAAAACTGCCATAGTTCCAGCCGTCCCCTCCGAGAAAAATTGCCTTAATACCTGAAACCTGTAATTTTTCTGCAAGAAAACCTGATTCATCATGACCCGAGATAAAAACAACATCAGGCCTGTATTTTTTTACCCGTAGAATAATACGATTGCAATTATTTAAATCAGGCTTATACTTAGCATTAAATAAGACTTTTCCACCTGCCTTCCTGAAAATTTTTATAAATTCCCCTGACAAACCAATGCTGTAGGCACTTGTTATATCAGTCAGTACAAGGGCTGATTTTGCTTTTAAATCATTTCTTGCAAATTCTGCCATAACTTTTCCCTGGAAATCATCTGTAAAACAGACCCGGAATATATAATTGCCGGTTTTTGTAAGTTTCGGGTTTGTCGACATATTGGATATCATTGGAATTTTATGAGCCTGGGCAATTTTTGCAACGGCAAGGGAATGTGAACTCCAGAGTGAGCCTATAATAGCTGTAACATTATCTGCAACAGCCTTTTCAGCGGCAAGTTTTGATCCTATGGGAGTGCTTATATTATCAATAATATCAACTTTAATCTTTCTATTTTCAACCCCCCCGGATTTATTTATCTCCGTTGCTGCATCTATCACTCCCTCAACGGAAGTTCGGCTCACCTGTGCAGCCCTGCCGGTTAATGCATAAATGGCAGCGATGGTTACGGTGTTTTCCTTAACGGTTTCAATGTAATGATATGTGTGGTTATCAAATTTCATGATAACCACCTGCTTTCCAATGGGATCACCTGTTCCGTCCAAGGTGATACTTCCTGTTGCGCCTTTAAAATCAAAAGTTCTTGCAAGAATATCCCGGATTCTTTTTCTGTCAAGGGTGCCGGCATTAGTGACTGCCCGGCAGAAAAGCCTTGTGGCATCATATGCCAATGCAATAACACCATTATAAACAGGTTTTTTAAATTTTTTATAAAAGATTTTCTGAAAATGCCCGGATTCGGGAAAGGGAAGAGATTTCTGCCACGGAGCTGCAGCATAACTGCCGTTTAAATAGTCTCCTGCATAGTCAAACATATTTAATGACCAGCCATCACCGCCAAGGAAAACAGCTTTTATGCCCATTTTCCCTGCCTGGTGTATTATAAGACCGCTGTCCCTTGAATAACCCGGAATAAAAATTACATCCGGTTTTATTTTTTTTATTTCTTTTAAAATATCTGAAAAATCAACACATTTCTCCGTATAATTGCCGGTTAGTAATATTTTTCCTCCTGATTTTATAAAAGATCGTCTGAAATAATCACTTAAAGTTAAGCTGTATTGCTCATTGATATTCTGTAAAACAACAGCCGTAGCAGCTTTAAGAGTATTTCTGGCAAATAATGCCATTGTTCTGCCCTGGAGGTCATCGGTGAAGCATACACGGAAAATATAATTACCAATCTCCGTAACTTTGGTAGCCGTGGATGCAGGGGTGATCATGGGAATGCCCGCTTTTTGCAGCACCGGTGCCATGGCAAGGGAATGGGAACTCCAGGATGCGCCGATGACTCCTGTTACCTTTAATTTTACAGCTTCTTCTGAAGCAAATTTTGAGCCCATGGGAGTGCTTTTATTGTCAAGAAAAATTAATTTAACAGGTTTCCCTAACAATCCCCCGTTTCTGTTTATTTCGTCAACGGCCAGTTGTGCACCCTGAATTATGGGTAAACCGTCATCAGCAGCAATACCTGTCTGTGCAGTTATACAGGCTATTTTGACAGGTTCAGATGCCCTTGCCCCAGGACATGTAAAACATGAAATCAGTACAAGACAAATCAGAAAAAAAAGAGTCCATATTATCTTTACAGATTTCATGCCTACACCTCCTTTTTTATCAGACTGGTTTCACAGCCTCCGTCAGGACCTGATTGTTTCAAAATACTTTGCTTGTCAATTATTGCATTAATGACACCATCTTTATTAACAGGATTACGGTTTTTGTCAAAGCATATTTTTCCTAACCTGGACAGGTTAGAACCAAAACGGGTTTTGTAATTCTTTTGTCAAATAAAAAGAAAACCAGGGATAAGAAACAAAGGCGGGCTATTTTTTTGAAGCTGATCAATCACTTTTGCTGACAGTTATCCGGCGGCAGGCCTGAAAAAACTGCAAATCCCCTGTGCCATGCCGATTGTTCACTGCCCTTTGGTTCCGGTCTTGTATCCCATGCCATTTTGCGCATTGTTTCGTCAAGCTCCCATTTCAGAAACGAAAGTTTTGCAGACTCAACTCTGATTAAAAAATTGCGAATGTCATCGTATGGAGCATGTTTTACAGCTTTAATAAAATGATTTATGCACAGTCCGTGGCCATTTTCAAATGTTTTTTGATGACGTGGAGATTCAAGCAGGGCAAAAAGCAGATCCAGCGCCCGCTGTTCAGCTTTATTGATTCGTTCACACACAGGGCATCTTATCGGCGATGTAACAGCCTCGCGGATATCAATTCTGCTGTTTTCGCCTGGGTTTTTATCTTTTTTCGTCAATTTCTGCCACACCGGGGTGTTATTTCTTTCCTGCAGCTTCTTCAGTTTTTTTGCTGCAATCAATGTACTGGTCCAAGCGGCCTTTAAGGCGGCATATACTGCGGCAAACTGCAGATCAGGTCTGCCAAGATTTACACATGCAAGAACATGTTCCCTGCAGGCAGGGAGCACACCGGTCAGTTGATCAATATCATCCATGCCTGAAACTTTATAATTATCAAGCCAGTTAATCCACTGGCTCATTGCAGCATATTGTTCAAGACATACGGGGCAGGCAGTTTTATTTTCAAGGGAAGTTATAAAATCAGATACAGGATCCATACCGGGATTTCTGCAATAGATCCTGTGAAGCCAGACAAGGTCTTCGGTATTAAAAGCAGGACCCACTGAAAGTTCCATCCCTGTCCTGCAGGCATCGCTTTTTATACCTGCACTGATCATGGATGAACCGGCATTTTCCATGGCATGTACAGCAGATGCAATGGCTTTCTCATGCTTTGGAATCAACTGCTGAATCACTTCATGGGAAGCTTTTTCTGAAAATTCCATAAAATGACGGAAACACATAATGCCGGGATGACCATAGTCTTTTAAAGCCCTGCCCTCTTTGATCAGTTTATGAAAAAACCACAGAAACCTTTTGGTACTGGTTTTTGATGAAGCACAGACCGGGCAGTCTGAAGGATCGGGAAAAAGTAAAAACAGATCTTTCTCCTGTCCTGAAAGGTATAAGTAAAGCTTGTCACAAACTTTTTGCGCAACATGATCATGCACAAAATTAAGCTGGGGAAGAAGCTGTCTCTGTTGATCAAGAAAAGCGCCGTGGCGCGTGCAGAACCCATATGACGATCTGATTTTTTCCAGGAAATCAGGCTCATGATATATCTCCATTGGAAACCATGAAAAATACTTTTTATCATGGGATGCTGTTGATGAACAGATGGGACAGCCTTTTTTTTTCACTGCATCAAGAAGAAGCATTTCAAGCCCCCGCACTTCATTTTCAGGAGCTTGGGATTTTTTCTTTTTTTTATTTATGTATTTTATCAAAGTCATATCATTCCCCACTGCGGACAAGGCGGAAAAATACCACTATTGCCATCAATTCCATGAAAACAACAAATACAAACACGGCAGGAAGGGATAAATCGTATAAAAATCCCATTAAAGTACACCCGATAAACCAGGCTCCACCATAAATTGTATTAAATATCCCATAGGCCGTACCCCTGTGGTCAAGTGAAGTTAAATCTGCAATTGCAGCCCTCATGATGGTTTCGTGAATGCCCATGACAGAGCCCCATAGAACGGCGCTTATCAGTGCAGGAATGAAACTTGAGGAAAAAGCAAAAAACGGAATAAAAACTGTCAGTAAGGGGATGGTTATAAGTGACTTCAGCCCGATTTTATCGTATGTTCTGCCGATTATCAAAGCGACAAGCGCATCCACTCCCATTGCAATGGCATAGAGAATCGGGATAAGAGGATCGGAAACAACTCCATGAATTTTAAAGTGGTATGAAATAATCTGAAAACTGGCAAACCCTGCCACACTTAAAAAGGTAAAAAGAGAATAAATCCAGAACACTTTTGATAATTTTTCTCTGTCCTGTTTCCCCTTTTGCTGCTTTTCATTTTCGCAATAGTCATCAATTTCAAGATCTGCAGGAGACGGGACTTTTTTCCTTGCCACCAGAAGAATTGCAACGCAGAGCAGAGCCGGAATCCACAAAATGGCAAATCCGGTATGATACCCGCCTTTTAAAATAAATACCGCTGAAAAAATCAAAGGGCCGATTATGGCTCCGATCTGGTCCAGTGCCTCGTGAAGACCGAACCCAAAGCCCCTGCCCACCTTTTTTGTGGCATGCGACAGGATCGCATCCCTTGCCGGGGTCCTTATCCCCTTTCCCATGCGTTCAATAATAATAAAAACTGCGGCAAGCTGCCAGGCATTTGTGAATGCAAGACAGGGAATGGATATCAGCATACCATAGCCCAATATGGTAATTGGCCAGTACGCCTTTGTGCGGTCGGAAAAATAACCTGCAGCAAGCCGCAGGCTGTATCCTATAAACTCACCTGCCCCTGCAACAAATCCCACCATGCCGGCGCCTGCACCGAGAACGGCAAGATAAGGCCCTGTTATGCTTCTCGCACCTTCATAGGTTACATCTCCGAAAAGGCTCACAATCCCCATGAGAACAATAAAATAAAGCGCTTTTTTCCTGGCATCTCCAGTTTCTTTGACGTCTTTTTTTTTAATGTCCATTCCTGCCCTCCCTCTGTTTCTTCAAATTATTTTTATAAGGCTTGTAAGTGATTCTCCTTTTGTTTTTTTATATGAACCTCGCTTCGATCCGGCCGCCGGGAACAGGTATTACCCTTCACTCATTCTCGCAAATCATCCATGATTTGCTCCAAGGGAAATGGCAGTTCCTGTCACGTCCTGTGACCCACTGCCATTTAATCCGTTCAGGGCAATACCCGTTCCCGGCGGCCTTCAGTGTAGAGTTTCATTCTTTGTCAAAATCTTTGATCCTTTGAGACGGGTCTGAGCCAATCCAGATCCGCCCCATGGCTGCCATGCCATTTTTGTTATACCGTTTTTGTTATGTCCTTTCTCGTATACCATTTTTCTGCTATACCATTACCTGAATCAACAGTACAAGTATTAATGCCGTCATCACATAGGCGGCATATGCATTTACACGGCCTGAATGCATTCGTCCAAGTCTGTTTGCAATGTATCTGCCGGCGAGAATAACGGGTCTTCCGATCAAACGGTCAAGGAGATGGGGCTCTTTTCTTTCCTTTCTTATGGCGCTCCTGAAATGGTGGTGTATGGTATCCCTTGCATTATCAATCCGGACAGGCCGGAAAATTCCATTGAATATAACCCGTACCGGATTTGAAAATCCCGTTGCCGTATAGGTCATCTCAGGAAGAAAATTTCTTACGCCTCCACTCCACGCTGGCCTGCGCTCAACCTTTCTGTTTGATGTGAAAAAACGGATTATAATGAATCCGCCTCCGAGAAGCAGGGCAAGAACAGCCAGGGTGTAGGACGGCGACATGGCAAAAATTACGGGATTCCGCTTTTTCCCGCGGTGCATGATCACAAGGCCGCGTCCGGGAATAACATCGCTTCCAACCTGGGCTCCAAGTTTATGAAAATCGGAGACAAAGGCCTTTGAAAATTTTGAATTCCCCCTGCCCACGGTGAAAAAAGGAGGCACAAGCTGGTCAATTGAGCTTTCGTGTACATATGGTTTTACCACATTATTCATCACTGGAATCACATAGGTTGGCAGGACACCGAGCAGGAAACATGCAATGGATAAAATACCCATGGGAATTATCATGGACCACCGCGCCTTATGTGCTGATTCAGCTTTTTCTGTTCTTGCTCTTCCCAGAAAATTCATGGCAAAGGCCTTTGCAAAACAAGTCACTGCAAGGGCTGCTGTAAGTGCAAGACCGGCACCGCAAAGGGCAAAAATTATTTTTATCCCCCTTGAGGAGAGAACCGCACATTGAAGCATGGTCTGGAGGGTCAGCCATTCACTGACAAAACCATTAAAAGGAGGCAGGGCTGCAATGGAAAGCACACCGATGAGAAAGAAAAAGGAAATCCAGGGCATTTTCCTGATCAGCCCGCCCATTTTATCCATATTCCTGCTGCCTGTCCCATGTTCAACCACCCCTGCACCAAGGAACAAAAGAGATTTATAGACCGAATGATTTGTCATGTGGTACAGGGCTGCGATAAAAGCAAGTCCTGCAAGCATTGGATGGCTGGTTGACATAAACACAAATCCTGCACCAAGTCCCGCCGTTATGATGCCCGTATTTTCAACGGAACTGTGCGCCAGCATTTTTTTCATGTCATTTTCCGGCGTGGCGTAAAGGATACCGGCAAGTGCAGACAGGGTGCCGATTATCATAATTATTATTCCCTCGCCCGCATCTCTTATGGGAAGAATATCACAGTTAATTCTTAGAATACCGTATAAACCAAGGTTTGAAGCTGTTACAAAAAGGGCGGAAATATTTGCAGGAGCGGCAGGATATGCACGATGTACCCAGTTATTCACCGGTACAAGACCTGCTTTTACCCCGAATCCGAAAAAGGAAAGCAGAAACACCGCCCACAAGGCAGCAAGCCCAAGATTTCCGGCATCAGCCCGTAAAGCTGAAAAACCGATGTCCCCGGTTACCCCTGCAATAATTAAAAAACCAGCCATGGCAGCAAGTGTCCCGGCCTCGCTCATCAGCAGCATGGTAAGCCCTGCACTAATGTTTTTCTTATTTTCATGCTCAAAGTTAACCAGGAGATAGCACAGGATAGACATCATCTCCCATCCGATGAAAAAAGAAAAAAGATCCCCTGCAATAAGGGTTATCACAATGGAAACAAAAAAAAGATGATACATAACGGAAAATGCTTTAAGGCTGTAATCCGTATGGAGATATTTCTTCAGATATTCCGCGGAAAAAATCGATACAGGCAGAAAGACAAGTCCGGTTATGGTAAGAAACAGGGCAGAAAGCCTGTCAATCTCAATGGTAAGCTTTCCAAACGGAGCAAGCGTCCATAAATGTGCGGCAAAATGGGTCCCTGAAATAAGAATTGTAATGCCAAGCCAGAAAATACTTATGGATGCAAAAATTGCCGTAATGGAGCAAAACAGAGGATTTTTTTCTTCAGAAACTGCAATTCCCGTCAGGACACCCAAAGCACAAAACATAAAAAAAATTATTAAAAAAGATTCTGAGTGTATCATTTTATATTTTTCCCCTTTTCTGCTATCTTAGTTTCCTGTCCTGCTTTATTTTTCTTCTGTCCTGTTTTATTTTCTTTCTGTTCTGCTAACATTTTTCCCTTATCCGCTATCTTATTCTCCTGTACTGGTATTGTTTTCTCCTGTGCTGGTATTGTTTTCTCCTGTCCCGGTATTTTTTTCAGTCTGCCTGAAGCAAGGAGAAGGGCGTGGATAATGGCAAGTGGCGGTGGTGGACATCCAGGTATTTTTATGTCCACGGGAACAACCTGTTCTATACCTTTTTTTGAAGCAAATCCACTGCCGAACGGACCGCCTGAAATGGCACATGTTCCAACGGCAATCACTCTTCTGGGCGCAGGCATTGCATCCCATGTCTTTTTTAGTGCATCAACCATATGTTCTGTAAGGGGGCCTGCAACCAGCAGTATATCCGCCATTCTCGGAGTTGGAGTGATGAAAAAACCAAGGCGGTGGATATTGTAGTAAGGACCGGTTATCTGTTTGATTTCACCCATGCACGCACCGCATGCCCCTGCATCTAAAATTCTTATATTCAAAGAACCGGAAAAACTCTTCCTTAGACTGTGACCGGTTTTATTGAACTCCGCCCATTCATAACTATTTTCCCAGCGCATTGAACCGGAATCCTTTGAATCAGCGCCTGTAAAATCAGAATCAACAAAAGCAGAGCCTGTTGAATCAGAACATATTGAATCAGAATCAACGGAAGCGGAGCCAATTGAGCCAGAACCTGTTGAATCAGAACAGATGGAATCAAATCCGGAAGACCGGTCATCAATAATATCATTTGATCCGCATCTTAAGCAGTTCAAACAATTGTCCCTGTTGATTTCCACCCTGTTTTTAATGCTGTGCAATGCGCCTGCAGGACAGCGGTTGACAACGGCCCGTGCTTTATCTTCATCATCAAACTCAGTAACCGCAGGTCTTCCCGGCGAAACACCGCAGGCTGTTTCCTGTGTGACAGGATATGCTGTTGTTTTTTTACCTGTTTTAATTCCCGTCCATAACCATTTGGTCATATTATATATACCTCCTGTGGGATTTATTCTCCAACATCAATCATTTTCCCACCATCAATTACACCATCCATTACGGCATCCATTACGGCATCCATTACGCCGTTGATCACACTATCTGTCACTTTCGGCATTGGAAAGCCCGAATGTTGCCATTATGATGGGAAAATCCTGGAAAGCAAAATTCTCTGCGGCAAGGTGAAAACCATGCCAGTTCACAAAAGAAGGCGGCATAATGTGATACCGTGCCACCCTGCCCTCCTTATTCAGTCTCACCCAGTGAAATGCCGCTCCCACCGGTGCTTCTGCCCATCCGACATCCGATCCTGCCAT
>WGCX01000127.1 GCA_015493575.1 Desulfobacteraceae bacterium
GCATGATAGTCTGTTTGTCTTAATATATATTTGTACTCAGGATCTGAAAATTTAATACTTTTTTGCAATCCATGGGAACAAACAACCTCTATAATAATATTTAGATAAAAGGTGTTTTATGTATAAAAATTTTTATCAGATGCAGAAAGAACCTTTTGAAAATGATCCATTAACCAATATTTTCTATAACTCCCGTATCCACCATGATGCGTGGAGATACCTTGCCCGGGGGATGAAGAAAAAGGAACCTGTCCTCTTTGTTACAGGTGAATACGGTACAGGAAAAACTCTTTTATGCTTAAAACTTGTAAAGATTTTCATAAACAAAAAAAGCATCCCCTTTGTTTTTATCCCAACTCCAAACTACAGCTTTCACATGATATTGGAAAAAATTACAGCCGTGCTGGGAATCTCCTCGAGTAATGTTAATTCTCAGGATGAACAGGAATTACTTAATATTATATATGAATATTTTGAAAAAATTGATAATACCAGTGGAAAATATATTTATATTATAATAGATGAGGTCCAGGATATAAGCTATCTATTTGCAAATAAACTGAAATTACTTTTAAGTTTCAATTGTTCTGAACATTTCCCATTTAAACTGATCATGTTCGGTCATATGAATTTTTTAGAAATTCTTGACCGGAGAAATTTAATCTCTTTAAGACAACGTATCAGAAAAATTTTTTATCTTCAGCCTTTTGGATTTAATGAGACAAAGGAATATATATATTTCAGACTGATTTACTCCGGGGCATCAGGCACGCCCGTGTTTGAAGATTCCGCAATCCATATGATCCAGTCTGCAAGTGCTGGAATCCCGCGTCTTATAAATAATATCTGCGATACCTGCCTTGTTGAGGCGGGCAGAAGAAAAATGGACAGCATTGATATCAACCTTGTAAAAGCTATTGTTCAAAGGAATTTACCTCCTGAAAAAAGGAATATAAGTGCGCCTGTCACCCACGAACCGGTTCAGCACATTGTTGAACCACAAAAAAATGATGGACCGGACATCAGGCTTAATACAGAGATCAATCAAATAGATCCGGCCAGGGAAAATATCCTCTCAAATCATACCGGCCATAAGTACACAAAAGAGAACAGCTCTGAAAATGAATTTACTCCGGTGACTGAAAACAAAAATAATAAGGAGAAATCAGGAAACTCTTCGCTTAAAAAAATATTTGATAAAAAAGCAGGACTCATCCTGATATTAATTTGTATTGTTGCCGTATTATCATATATTTTATTTCTTCAGATACAATCCGACGGTATCCCTCAATTAAATAAAAAAATCGGGGAAAATATCATGAAGAACAAAGGTCAGATTGTTTGCTGTGATAATATCAAAACCATATATTCTGCCGATACTGCCGCTCGATATTTATACATGACCGATGAATCTCAATATGCCTGATCTGCAGGCAATCAATACAGCCGGATAATTTTATGTTTAAAGATCAAAAAGCATACTTACAGTTTCTGAACATTACCTCGGATTTAATATGCCTGTTGACTGTATACTGGCTGATAATTCCGTTTTTTTTAAAACTTGCCGGCCTGTTCCCGTCCTCTTTTTTTCCTGGAATTATTTCCGGTCCTGGAATTATTTCCGGAAACAATTTCTGCTGGAATGGTTGTTATCTTAAATTATTTCCAGTATTTATTTTCACCCCGTTTTTATTTATGCTGATGTTCCGTGGATACCGGAAAACAGGAGTTCTGGATACCCGGACAATACTGTACCAGACAGGTGTAATATGCACCGCATACATACCGGTATTGTTTTTATCATTTTATTTCTCCCTGGGCATAACATTTAAAGAGGGGCTTGCCCTTGCTGCTATTCCATCCTGTTTTTTATGGATTATTCTGGTATTGAACAGACTCCACATATCTTTTTTCATAAAAAAAGGCTGCTCAAACGCTAATATTATCAGGCATATCCTCATAATCGGCACAGGAAAAAATGCCGTATCAACAGCAGAACATATAAAAAATCATCCTGAATATGGATTACGGATCACAGGTTTTCTGACAGATAAAGATGATGAAACAGGAAAAAGCATTGTTAATAAAAAGATTCTCGGTAAAATAGATGAAATCATCAGAATTATTCATGATCACTATACGGATTGTGTTTTATGTCCGGACTATGATGAATGTGCCGGATACCACGAATTCCTTGTAAACACATGCTCCATCATAGGACTTGATTTTGCTGCCTCGAAATTTACCCCACCTGTAGATGTGATTAAGAACAAATATGTTTCTTCAGAATCCATTGGAAATCTTCAACTGAAACTTGTCAAATTTGTTTATCGTAATCCGTGGCAATCTTTTTTAAAACGTATTTTTGACTTTATAATTTCCTGTGTTTTAATATGCTTATGCATGCCATTCTGGATTGTCATTCCAATTGCAATAAAACTGACATCTCCGGGACCCGTGCTGTTCCGGCAGAAACGTATTGGAAAATACGGGAAAAAATTCACTTTATACAAATTTCGTTCCATGATTGATAATGCTGAAACATTGCAGGAAAAGCTCATGTCCCTTAATGAAATGGACGGACCTGCTTTTAAAATTAAAAATGATCCTCGCCAGACAATTACCGGCAGGATTTTAAGAAAAACGAGCCTTGATGAACTGCCCCAGCTTTTCAATGTATTTAAAGGCGATATAAGCATGGTGGGGCCAAGGCCTGCGATTGAAAAGGAAGTGAGCCTATACCGCCCCTGGGAGAGAAAACGCCTTTCAGTGATTCAGGGGATAACATGTTTCTGGCAGGTCAGCGGACGTAATACCATTAAATTCGATGAGTGGATGAAACTTGACTTAATGTACATCGACACATGGGATATTGCTCTGGATTTCAAAATTTTTTTAAAAACTATTCCTGCGGTTTTATTAAAAAAAGGAGCGTATTAATTTAACTCGGTTATCAAGTTTTTTAATTGAAATTTTTTCAAAACGGGGGTCAGGCTTTTCTTATTCGTTGTTATCAAACTATAAATATATGTTAACCTCAAAAGTTGAGATAATGACAATAAGGAAAGCCTGACCCTCTTAAATCTTTAATGTTCGATAAAAACTTGATAATCGAGTAATAAGAAGCTATTCCTTTTGGCTAAAAAGACGTCTCTCGCTGAACAGAAGCTCAACTATTGCCGTTCCGAGATAGAATATCGCTATCCATATCATGCTGTTACGACCATGCTGCCACAAATACCCACACAATACCAGCCATGATGCAAGGCATAACAACATGCCACTTAAGGATGACAGTGTGCCGATTCCGATTTCTTTACGCAACCGAAACGCCGACAAATTTATACTGGCAAAAATTAACAGAAAAGTGGAACTGGCAAAAGATGAAATTACCGTAAGGTCTCCAAGATTGACAAAAACCAATGTAAGTCCGGAAATAATACACAGACTGACCCAGGGGATATCACGGGTACGCTCCTTGATTGAAAAAACCAGGGGGAGTTCCTTATCCTTTGCCATTACTTCCCCGAGGCGCGCCGTTCCAAATAATGTGGCGTTAATTGCTGAAGCAGTTGACAATAATGCACCAACCCCTATTAATACAAAACCTGCGTGGCCGAGAAAAGGCTTTGCAGCAGCAGCCAGTGCATATTCTTTATATTTGCTGATTTCACCTGGCAGCAGGTTACCAACTGCTACAAGGGAAACCAGGACATAAATTGCAATTGTAATCAGCACGGAAATCATAATTCCACGGGGGAGGTTATGATCCGGATCTTCCATCTCGTTCACAGCATTTGGTATAAGCTCAAAGCCCTCATAGGCCACAAATATCAGCGCCGTACCCATGAGCATTCCCACTCCGCCTTTATTGAAAAGCGGCAGCACATGATCCGGTTTCACATAAAATAAACCTACGATTGCAAACAGTGAGAGGATCAGCATTTTAATAAGGACTATAACATCTTCGGTATGGCCTGCAGCTTTTACTCCATACAGGTTGACACCAAGAAAAGTCAACAATACACCCGATTCGAGAAAATGCTGCATTGGTGATCCGTGGGCAGCCCCGCCGAGTATAACGGTACCGTATACCCCGAAGGTATAAGAATAAAGAGCAAGAGTTCCGATATACCCAACCAGCAGCAACCAGCCGCCAAGACCGGCAATATTGGGATGCTTAAAGGCATGTTCAAGGTAGGTAAAACTGCCCCCGTCAGAACGAAAACTCAGACCGAGCCTGGCATAGGACCAGCCGGTCAACAGCGCAATGATCCCACCGAGGGCAAAGGCAATGGGAGCAGCATGTCCTGCAAGTCCGACAGATAAACCAAGTACGGAAAAAATTCCACCGCCCACCATACCGCCAACTCCCATGGCAATAAGTTCCTTCAGGCCCAGCTGTTCCTTTTTTTGTTGTTTTTCTGACTGATGTTTTTGCTTTTGCATCATAGACAATGTCTCCTTACAGCCTGCATGACCTGATCAAAGCCGGCTGCCCTGCTTAATAAATACGGTCAAACAATGTTAAAGGTATTATACCTCTTTCTGACCGATATCCGTGTTCTGCTGCAAAAAAGAATCATCCCAATGTCAGATAGATGATTCCATATCTTTTAGGATCGAAAATTTTATAAGTTGAACGAAATTGCTTGTCTTCTTTTCCCATCTACTTCGTTGCATCAAAGGCCGAATACGTTGAGTATGCAACCTTTAATGCGCCTTGTACATGGGCCGCCGGAATTCTGCGCTATTTCTGTTCAACTTATTTCATCTCCGATCCTTATCAGAATGTGATATCCATGCAATATATATTGATTATTGGATAAGATCTGCCACCCAGGTCACAAACTTATATGTTCTTCTGCATGTTTCAGGAGAGAATGCAAATTTTTGATTTCAAGGTGCTTTCTTTTTGATCTGATAATTCCATCTTTTTTCAATTTGACCATATGCCTGCTTATTACAGTTCTGACAGATCCTGTCATACTTGCAAGTTCCTCATGGGAGAAATCGTTGATGAGTCGTAATTTCCTGTGTGGTGTACCATGATCCATATGGCGCAGAATAAGCCTTGAAAGCCTTGTAAGAGTATCGTGCAGGGTCAGATCACTTGCAAGTTCTTCAAGTGAACGAATCTGTCTGCCAAGATACGGCAGAAAGGTTTTATTGAATTCAGGATGTTGACCTATCCATCGGCGCACTTCATCCAATGGAGCATAAATGGTCTCAAGGTCATCAATGGCAGTTACTTCCACGTGGTGTTCATGTTCATCCAGCATACAGATAACATCAAATACATCACCGGGAGATAAAAGAAAAATTGTTAATTCCCGGCCGGTATCGGGATTAATTCGGGACACCTTCATCCGACCGGAGATAATAACATAAAATCTGTGAAGAGTCTCTTGACTGCTCATGGCGGGAGAATTTTTTGTCCATGTTTCATGATGAAATGAGGCCAGCATTTCCGTCAGTTTTTTCCCCCCGATATTTTTAAATAACGGGGATTTTTTTAACACATTCAGGCTATGGGGGAAAAACAGTGAATCAGACCTCATTTTAAACACCTCGCTCAGGGATCCATGGTTACAGGATCAATATCCATAGCATTTTTTATTATTTTGTGTTGTCTTTCTTATCGGATACATGTGCCTTTTTAAAGATTTCCGAAGCAATCTTCCGAAACGATTCTTTAATTCCGTTATCTACATCTTTCAGACCGTCTTCCATGCCCTCAAAGGCTTCCATAGCAGCCAGTTCAACGGATATTTCCGTATCTTCACAATGTTCAATCATTTTGTTAAATTTATCTTGAATAAAAGTTCTGATCTCTTCATCTTCCGCTTTTACTTCATCTGCAATTTCTTTTGTTGCCTTTTCCATATCTTCACGTAGTGACATAA
>WGCX01000128.1 GCA_015493575.1 Desulfobacteraceae bacterium
AAAGATAAACAAGATCAGGTGATTTTCCCCGGATAATAACTTTGTCATAACCGGCATATTTTAATTCCGGTGCAAAGAACCCGCCCATCATGGAAAATGCAAGTAATCCTGTCTGTGGTGAAATTGTTGAAACAATGGTGCGGTTGCAGCCAGTAGCAGGGGTTCCGCATAAAAGGCCAGCTGCAAATATCAATAAATTATCAGGAGAAAACGGTTCAACTTCAGGAGGCACCCTGTCCCATATTATCCTGGCATTGGTGCCAAGGCCCCCAAGATAAAGTTCAGTTAATTCCGGATCGGTTTCCACTCTCTCAATATTTCCCCGGGACAGATCAACTTCTAAATTAAACCCTGTCTCTGCGTACCTCATTTTTTTCCCCTTCAATTAGAGTCATGAACTTAAAAGCAATGGAATATGAATATACTTTGAGTCCATTTCATCTTTCATCCATAGTTTCCCATAAAAATAAAACTTATTCATGATCCGGGAAAATACCGAAAATATTCCCCCGGACCCTAATTACGTTTTTTCAGTTACGTTTTTTCTACACAATGTAACTATTAATAAGCTATAAAATAACTACATGTCAATAAAAAAATAAACACTTTTTTTACAAATCTATTCCTTTGGTTTTCCCATAACTTCGGCAAACATATCATCATCCCAGGTTTTGCACCGGGCAATATTCTGGCGGAATTTAATAAAATCTATGGTGTTCTGTCCGGTTATGTTCTTTGTATTAAATGCACCAAATCCAAGAAATGCTTCACCGCCCATATTGGCAGCAAGCCAGTGTCTGTTTCCATTTTTGCAGACATCCCAGAAAAATTTCTTTTTCATCCTGATGCCGTCTATGGATTTGATCAGGCATCCGGGGAAAAGATTTGCAAACTGCCATACGATTTTGTTTACTTCCTTATCAAGAAGTTCAAAATCAGCATTTTTCTGATTGTCCTTTAAAAATGCTTTTGCTTCTTTAAGTTCATCACCTGTCTTGTATTCACCGTAAACAATTTCACCGTCATCAAGATATCTGTCGGTTATTATCATGGGGTTTCTCACCCATTTCCCGTCTTTTTTCAGTACCGGCACACATTTTGTTATGAGATTTTTCTGTTTTGCCTTGTAGGCTGACCACATTTCACAGGAAACGCAGTTCCACATTGCATCTTCAATGCCAAGATACCAGGGAAGGAAATCTGATGAACCGCCGTCCGGAGCAGAACCATGTCTCGGGCCTGCCTGACCGAAAATGGCAAGGTCCGATGAAATGGCAAGATCGCATGCCATGCCGATCTCCTGGCCACCTGCTACCCTCATGCCGTTAACCCTGCATATGACAGGTTTTTTGCAGGCAAGTATTGAATCCACCATGCGGTTGAAAAGTTCCATGTACTGACCGTATTCATCACATCTTTTAGAATAGAATTCACTGTACTCTTTTGTGTTTCCGCCTGTGCAGAACGCATAGGGGCCTGTGCCGGTAAAAACAACGGCAACAACACTGCGGTCAAGGGAAGCATTGTCAAATCCTGCAATAACGCCTTTAACCATCTCAGTTGTGTAAGAATTGTATTGTTTTGGATTGTTAAGTGTTACCCATGCAACAAAAAGTCCGTCAATTTCATTGCCCTTAGGATCAACAAGGGGTTTTTTTTCATAGATTACAGACGGTGCTTCACTGCCCCAGTAAGGGCTCTTATGAAGGGCATGATCTTTTGGTTCATTATCTCTTGGCATCCATTCTAAGGACATTACAGCCTCCTTTGCATAATTATAAATTATTATTTAATTTCAAAATTGCAAAATTTCAAAATTATTTTTTCTCCCGCACAAAGATAAACACCCATTGAATCTTTATGTCTTCGTGTTTTTGCGTATTTTTTTGCGAAAATAATTTTTTTCTGTGACGGCAGCAGCATGAGATTATCCGATATAACCGCCATCCACTCCAAGCACCTGACCCGTTATGTAACTTGCATCATCCGATGCAAGAAAAACAAATGCAGGGGCAATCTCTTCAGGGGCGGCAAACCTGCCAAGCTGGATTCTTGCCTCATAGATTTTCCGTAATTTCTCGTCGGTCTGAAGCTTGTTTGTCATATCTGTTTTTGTAATTCCAGGACAGATAACATTAACATTGATATTGTATCTCCCAAGCTCCCTTGAGGCGGATTTTGTAAATCCTATAATGCCGGCCTTTGCAGACGCATAATTAATCTGGCCTATGGTGCCGAAAATCCCGGCAGTTGAAATCACATTGATAATTTTTCCGTATTTTTTTTCCTTCATGTACCGGCCTGCTGCCTGCACAGTATTGAATGCCGCTTTTAAATGGATATCAATAATGGCATCCCAGTCCGCTTCTTTCATTTTAAGAAGCATGGAAGGTTTTGATACACCGGCGTTGTTCACGAGAATATCGATACCGCCTAATTCCTCCACGCATTTGTCAACCATATTTTTTGCGCTTTCATGGTCTGCGACATCGGCTTTCACTGCAAACCCCTTTTGCCCTAATTTTTCAATTTCAGCTACGGTTTCTTTTGCAGCGGTATCATTGGAGTGAAAATTAACAAGGACATCTGCTCCCTGTGCTGCAAAGGCAAGGGCCACTGATTTGCCTATGCCGCGGCTTCCGCCGGTTACGATGGCCTTTTTACCTTTAAGTTTCATACTCTCACCTCATATTTCCTATGTTAAAGTGTTAAATTCCTTTTTATAACCGCCATGAGGCGGATCTGGATTGGCCCAGATTGCCTCACAACAAATTATTAAAAACCCGTTCTGACATCCGGAGTTTTTCTTATAAAAAAGCTTTTCAGCCAGCCATGCAGTTTTTAGTGAAACTACTGCTGTCTGCAATCCTTAAGGCTTTGTTTCCCGTTTATCCATTAAAAATCAGGTACAAGAACGATTCTTCTGTCCGGTGATTTTTTATGGGCTTCTTCAAAAGAAGCGTTAATTGTGCTCATCGGTCTTGTCTGGACAAAATCTGAAAAATTTATTTTCCCCTTAGTGATCATACTTAAAACAGCAGGATAATATTCAGGCAGACATCCCCATGTACCCTTGATCTCTGCATTAAATGCCATGAGCCGGCTCACGGAATACTCAACCTTATGGGGACCGTATCCGACTATTACAAGTGTTCCTGTAAAACTTAAAAGTGAAAGCGCAAGTTCCTGACCCGGTTTTGAACCGCTTACCTCGAATATTTTCCATCCTGTTGAGGCAAGTCCGTCTTTTTTTCTGAATGCTTTTATTTCCCCTGATATTTCCCTTGCGGTTTTCCCCGATGAATTTACCGCAAAATCAGCACCGTTTTTAAGCATGGTTTCAAGGCGTTCTTCATTGATATCAATGGCAATTACCCTGCCTGCTCCAAGGGCTTTAAGTTCCTGAACAAGGTACTGGCCAACACCGCCAACTCCAATGACAATTGTGTTGTCCCCGTACTGCAGATTTGCTCTTTTGGCGGCCTGGAAAGGTGTTGTGGCAGCATCTGCAACCACTGCAAGGTGTGAAAGAGGTATATCACCGCGGTCTTTTACTTCACACAGATCAATAGAAGGAACCGGAATATGACTTGAAAAACCACCGTAAATCCCCATGCTGTTACCTGGCATTTTCTGTGCAAGGCAGCGGTTTCCAAGTCCTGTTTTACACAAAGTACACTGGCGGCAGGGCATAACCGCAGGAATGATTACTTCCTTTCCAACCCATTTTGAGTCCCCTGCAACCACGGTTCCTGAAATTTCATGTCCCAGTGTAAGGGGCGGTTTATTCACCGTTGGCACACCATCGTAAAAATATCCGAGATCTGTGTGACACACTCCGCATCCTGCAACTTCAACAAGAACCTCACCGGATTTCAGTTGAGGAACATCAACTTCAGTTTTTTCTATTTTACCGGGAACAACAGCTCCTGTTTCCTTATCCTTTGTAAAAGGCTTAACCATCTGCCATGTCTGAATTTTATCTGGTATATCTGCCATTTTTTCCTCCTGCATCTTAGGATCGAAAATTTTATAAGTTGAACGAAATTGCTTGTCTTCTTTTCCCATCTACTTCGTTGCGTCAAAGGCAAAAATACGTTGAGTATGCAACCTTTAATGCGCCTTGTACATGGGGTAAGAATTCTGCGCTGTTTCTGTTCAGCTTATTTCATCTCCGATCCTTAGTAATATTTTAAGTTACCGGTTAGAACTGCGTAATAACCTGTTATAGCCGCATAATAACCTGCAGCACGCGGGCTTTCATTATCGATATTGCATTTTTTTAACTGCCATGAGGCCAATCCGGATCAAAATCCGGCAACCTCTCATAAAATCATGAAAATAACAATGGCATAATGCCGCCTCCTGTTGGTTATAGATCCAGCCTAAGGACAGTCGGCGGGCATTTTGCCCTGCCGGCCTAAAGCGCAGGAACTGCGGTCAAGTATGTCCTCAAACAGCCTGCGCTTCTTAACGCCCGACAGGGCAAAATACCTGATCGCCTTTGTGTCCTGATGGGCTGGATCTATAACCAACAGGAGGCTACGCTTTCGACACTTTGAACTGCATTTTCTTATAAAACGGCCATGAGGCAGATCTGAAGACTATCAGACAGCCTCTCAACAAAGCATGAAACTCTCACTCCGAAAGGAAATTTATCGGAGTTTCATATAACCGCCATGAGGCAGATCTGGACTGCGTTCCAGCGCCTCACAACGAACATGGAAAAAGCATTTGTGACTTTGTCAAAAGTATGCTCTTTCTTATAAAAAAAAA
>WGCX01000129.1 GCA_015493575.1 Desulfobacteraceae bacterium
TTAAAAAATATTTAATATTATAGTAAAGATTTACATACTCTTGTTTTAAAAGGTACTTTACAGGAGTTTCTTATAAAAAAAAGGAGGTGATAAAATAAGCAGCTTTGTTTTAACAATATACAAATTTATTCATATTCTATTTTTATGATTAATTCTGACAATGTAGTTTAACAATTTGTTTATTCTTATTTCCCACATCCTTAAGGATGTGAAGGAGGAGTGTATGCAGGAATATAAAACCGAAATATTGATCGTAGGCGGAGGCCCCGGAGGCATTTTTACTTCAAGATCACTGCTTGCAAATAAGATTACCGATTTCAAGGTGGTATGCGACGAACCTGAAGTGGTCTGCAGATGTAATATTCCCTATGGGATAGGGAAGAAATTTTTAAACGATATCAATGATGCTGTTACCTCCCATAAAACATTCCTGCCAAATTTTGATGATGTTGGTATTGTAGGAAAAATAAACAGTATTGATCATCAAAATAAAACCGCTCGTGGTAAATATTTAAAAAGTGACGAAGAATTTACCGTTTCCTATGACAAGCTCATCCTCTCCATGGGTGGTCAGGCTTCTCTTCCCCCGATTAAAGGCGCAATTAACACTGATTATGACGGTTCCAATCCTAAAGGCGAAGTCGTATTCTACAGAGGTAAATCCTATGACAAGGCAGCTCTTAAGGAAAACGTGGTCGTGGTGCGCAGTGTTGCCGATGCAAGGCGTATAGACGAAATATGCGGTACAGGACTTACCGTTGCAGTAATAGGTACCGGCCTTGTGGGTATAGAAATTATTGACAATCTTATAATCAGGGGTAACAAGGTGGTGGTTGTGGAGATCCTGCCGCATCTTGTCAGTTTTCTTGATGCAGATATGTCAATTTATCTTGAAGAAGCACTGAAAAATGAAGGCGCGGATATTCACCTTGGCAAACCCTGTACAGAGGTGGGAGACGGTTATATTACTGTGGGGGAAGAAAAAATACAAGCCGATCTTGTGGTAATCGGTGCAGGGGTTACCTCTGATATTGAGCTGGCAAAGCAGGTCGGTTGTGAAATCGGCAAAACCGGTGGTGTTATTGTGAACGAACGCTGGCTTACCAATATACCGGATGTTTATGCCATAGGTGATCTTATTGAGACCAGGGATGTTGTTTTTTCAGATCCTGTTCAGTTTCAGCTGCTTCCCAATGTTATGATGCAGGGCGCACTCATTGCCAAGCACCTAAAGGGGATTGATCTTGACGGGCCGCTTGCCGTCGGGTCAGGCATGTCCCACGCCTCCAATCTGTTCTGGGGTTTTGCAGGTTACAGCGAAGAGATGGCTGCAGCAAAAGGCTTAAAGGTCCTGGCGGAAAAAATAGAGTTGTTTACTGCAGAACATGCTTCTCCCTATGCTAAAAAAGCCTGGTACAAAATGGTGGTTGCAGCAGAAGACAGCGGCAGTGTTAAAAAAGGGCAGATCATCGGCTTTCAGGCGATAACCCAGGAAAAACATCTCGGTGATCTCATGGCAAGATGGGCCGATATAATAGGTGAGAAAGAGACTGTATGGGATCTGCCAAAGCACAACTGGATACATCAGCCCCTTGTTGGCAATCCCGGAAGTAATGCCTATATCATGATGTTTTTCACCTCTTTTTCCGGAAAATTATCATAGTGACTGTATAAAAGATGAGGGTTAATATCCTGTTTGGAATACAAAATATGATGTTCTCGTAAAAAGTCGAAAATAGTAAACTCGCTATTAATAATTTCAGTATGTTACGGTTGAAAAAAAACAGCGAAATTTGACTTTTTACGAGTTCATCAAAATATGGGTGGAGAATATCTATATAACTGCCATGAGGCAGATCTGAACTGCGTTACTATGCCTCTCAACGAACATGGAAAGAGAAGTTGTTACTTTTCAAAATAGAGCTCTTTCTTATAAAAAAAGGAGGAAACACAAATGATAAAAATATCAGTGCCAGGCTTTGGAGATCTTGAACTTGAACATCTTGTCATGGATTATAACGGAA
>WGCX01000130.1 GCA_015493575.1 Desulfobacteraceae bacterium
GATAAAAATCAGCCAGAGGTTTCAGGTGATGTCCTTGAAGAGATACGGGTTGTTTACTCTGATCTTAAAAAAATGGGTAATATCCTTGGTATTTTAAATGAAAACCCCGTGGATTATTTTAAGGCAAAAAAAGACGCAAAATTAAAGGAAACCGCCCTTGATTCTGATGCAATAGATCTTCTTGTCAAACAAAGAGAAAAAGCAAGAAAGGCAAAAGATTTTAAAAAAGCCGATGAAATAAGGGAAAAACTTGATAAAATGAACGTTATTCTTGAGGACGGACCTTCCGGCACCACCTGGAAAATAGGCTGATTTATAGTTTTTCATACTCTATTGATTTTTTTTATGCATCGCTTCATGTTCCATGGACAGCTCGGTCAATAGATTTTTAATGGTCCAGGTTTCAGAGACCGGGGTAAGGGTTGCATACAGGGGACGGATCATATTAGTTGATTGACGGTATCCGGTCATGATCTGATGCAGTTCTTTTTCTTTAATTCCCGCCATTATGACAGCTCTTGACAGGCTTGATGAAATCTTTTCCCCTGTTTTATCTTCAAGTTCAAAAAGTTCACCAAGAAGCATGTTTTCTTTATCTTCAGTGACCCACACCAGGGGTAAATCCGTTAAACCCAGACTTTTCAAAAGGTTAATAAATTCCGGTTGCTCCGCTGAAGAAAATCCGCAGATAAGCAACTTTCGAGGGCCATAAAGCAATTTTTCAGATTGTGTTACCTTTTTAAATTCACCATTTCCCATTCCGGTTCTCCCTATTTAATATTTATTTTAACATCTATTAATTGATGAACCTGTAAAAAATCAGATTTTGGTATTTTTTCAACCGTAATATACTGAAATTATTAATAACCATTTTTACATTTCCAACTTTTTACGAAACCATCACTAATTAATGTTTCTTTTTTTTCAACTTTGCCCAGGTATCCCGCAATGTTATGGTTCTGTTAAAAATCAGCTGATCAGGGCTGGAATCCCTGCTATCAATACAGAAATATCCAAGTCTTTCAAACTGGAAAGTATCTCCCGCTCCAGCATTTTCAAGACTTTTTTCAACCCTGCAGTTATCAAGGGTTACAAGGGATTCCGGGTTGATATTATCGGTAAAGTCATCGTTTGCTTCTTCAGGATCTTCTTTTAAGAACAGCCGGTCGTAGAGTCGTACTTTTGCAGGAATGGAGTGCTGGCCTGAGACCCAGTGCAAAGTTCCTTTTACCTTTCTGCCGTCGGGTGCATCTCCGCCTCTTGTTGCCGGATCATAGGTGCAGATGATCTCTTTTATCTCTCCTGTATTATCATCTTTGACAATCTTTCTACATGTTATGAAATATGCATATCTCAGTCTTACTTCACGTCCCGGGCCAAGGCGGAAAAATTTTTTCGGAGGATTTTCCATAAAATCTTCCCTTTCAATAAATATTTCCCGTGAAAAAATAACTTTTCTTGTTCCCATCTCTTTTTTCTGGGGGTGGTTCATGGCATCAAGTTCTTCAATTTGACCCTCTGGCCAGTTTTCAATAATCAGTTTTAATGGATTCAGCACTCCCATCACCCTTGGGGCTTTTTCATTTAAATCTTCCCTGATGCAGTTTTCAAGAACCCCGAGATCTATTCTGCTTTCTTTTTTACTGATGCCGATCAAAGAACAGAATTTTCTTATGGATTGCGGGGTAAAACCGCGTCTTCTTATCCCTGCAAGGGTAGGAAGCCTGGGATCATCCCATCCTTTAACATATTTTTTCTCCACAAGAATATTTAATTTCCTTTTACTCATGATGGTGAAATCAAGATTCATTCTTGCAAATTCTATCTGCTTAGGGTGGCACGGGGTATCTAACTGGTCAATAATCCAGTCGTATAAAGGGCGGTGATCCTCAAATTCCAGGGTGCATAATGAATGGGTAATCCCCTCAATGGCATCTGACAGGCAGTGGGTAAAATCGTACATGGGATAGATGCACCATTTATCTTTTGTCCTTGGATGCGCTGTTTTTTTAATCCTGTAAATGATAGGATCACGCATGTTTATATTGGGAGAGGACATGTCAATTTTTGCCCTTAAAACATGTTCTCCGTCATTAAATTCACCTTTTTTCATCCTTTCAAAAAGGTCAAGGTTTTCAGCAGTGCTTCTGTTCCTGAATGGACTGTTTCTGCCTGGAGTGGTAAGCGTTCCGCGGTACTGCCTGATCTCATCACCTGAAAGACTGCACACATATGCCCTGTTTTTTTTTATCAGTTCAACTGCAAAATCATAAAGTCTGTCGAAATAGTCAGAAGCATGGAAAAGACGGTCTTCCCAGTCAAATCCCAGCCATTTTACATCCTCCATAATTGAATCAATATATTTCTGTTCTTCTTTTGCAGGATTTGTATCATCAAATCTTAAATTGCACTCACCGCTGAATTCATCTGCAATACCAAAATTTAAACAGATGGATTTTGCATGTCCCAGGTGAAGATAACCATTGGGCTCGGGCGGAAAACGAGTAATAATCTTACTGATTTTTTTATTTTCAATATCATTAATAATGATATTTTTTATAAAATGAGCTGCTTTTTTTTCTTCTTCCATTTAATCTGCCTTTTTTAATTATTATTTCATTCATTAACAATGCTGCCTTTTATACAATTGGTATCCGAAAAAATTATTATCTATCACATTAAACAGGTTCATTAAAGCAATAATTTTGACTGTTTAAAATATATTATCCCTTGACATTCAAATATCATGGGTTTAATACGAACTTGTTGTTTTTAATGATTTTCAAATCTTTTGATTAAGTCATGCTTGATTTTCCTGCCATAATATGTAGTATGCAGGCTTTTGGGCTACTACTGCATAATGTAGCGGCAACCTACTAAATCAGTTGGGTTTGATCGTTAAAACCGATTTATTTTTTTCTATATTATTTACAGAGTTTTTTTATTCATGCATTCCAGTTGATTTTATTAAAATCACAGGGATGCAAAAGGGAGGAATAATAAAATGGAAGCGCTTTTAATTATGGTCGTAGCCTTTGCAGGCTATCTTTTAATGTATCAGTTTTACGGAAAATACATTGGCAATAAAATTTTTAAGTTATCCCGGACGGCCACTGTTCCAGCTGTGGAATTGGAGGACGGTATTGATTATGTCCCAACCAAAAAAGAGGTGATTTTCGGTCACCATTTTGCGTCCATTGCAGGCACGGGTCCCATTGTAGGGCCTGCCGTTGCAATAATCTGGGGCTGGGTTCCTGCCATGATCTGGATTTTTTTCGGAAGCATTTTCATGGGGGCTGTGCATGATTTTGGTTCATTGATCATCTCCATGAGAAATCAGGGTAAATCCATTGCAGATTACACGGCAAAATATGTTAACAATAGAACCAGATTTCTATTTTTCTTAATTGTTTTCCTTGAGTTATGGATCGTAGTTGCAATTTTCGGCCTGGTCATTGCAGTTGTTTTTCACATGTATCCCCAGTCTGTTTTCCCTGTATGGTGTGAAATCCCCATTGCTGTCTATCTTGGATATCTTGTGTACAATAAGGGCAAGAGCATAATGACCTGGTCAATTATTGCTGTTATTATTATGTATATAACGGTTGCAATGGGTGCATACATGCCCATTAACATGCCTGCTGTGGCTGGAATTCCTGCTACTGGTGTTTGGACTATTATTCTGCTGATTTATGCGTTTATCGCCTCTGTACTTCCTGTCACTGCCCTTTTGCAGCCAAGGGATTTTATAAATTCCCATGAGCTTGTCATTGCAATGGCACTTCTTGTTCTCGGTGTTTTTGCATCGGCATTTGGCGGGCATCTTCACCTTGTTGCCCCTGCCGTCCAGATGAATCCTGCCAAGGCTCCCCCAATGTGGCCATTCCTCTTTATAACCATTGCATGCGGGTCTATTTCAGGATTCCATTCCCTTGTATCTTCGGGAACTTCATCAAAACAGGTTAGAAGTGAAAATGATTCTCTTTTCGTGGGCTATGGTTCCATGCTCATGGAAGGTTCCCTTGCAACCCTCGTTGTTGTGGCAGTTTCCGCCGGAATCGGCATGGGCTATACAACCAAGGCAGGTGTTACACTTACCGGAGTTGCCGCCTGGACATCCCATTATGCCTCGTGGGCATCAGCAGCAGGCCTTGGCTCAAAGCTTGCCGCTTTTGTAAACGGTTCTGCAAATATGATTGAGACTCTTGGCATACCATTAAATATTACCCTTGTTATCATGGGCGTATTTGTTGCTTCCTTTGCAGGAACAACTCTTGATACTGCAACAAGAATTCAACGTTATATTGTGGCTGAAATTTTCGGTCATCTTAAAATGGATTTTCTCACAGGTAAATATGTTGCAACATTCATCGCCGTGGGTACAGCTCTTATACTTGCATTTGCCACAGGTGCAGGTGGAAAAGGAGCTTTAATGCTCTGGCCTCTTTTTGGTGCAGTCAACCAGACACTTGCCGCCCTGGCGTTGATAATTATTACCGTATATCTTAAGAGTAAAGGTGGGATTAAATGGGTTATATCGGGGATTCCTTCAGTATTCATGTCCTGTATGACCATATGGGCGCTCATTGAAAATCAGACTAAATTTATAGGGCATCACAATATGATGCTTGAAGTGATTAACGGTGTTATTCTTATTATTGCCATCTGGATTGCCATAGAAGGCTTTTTGAAATTTTTCACCATTAAAGTGGATGAACCCGAGGGAGTCAAATCTCCTGTTTAATTATAATTTTTTGTAATTGATCATCAGGAGCTTATTCCTGATTCTGTTTTGATCTAACAGAAATATAAAACAATTTTTCCTATCTGGCTGATCAAAGATCAGACAAAAAATAATGTTTGACCTGCGGCGGGTGCCTGAAGTAATCTGGTTTTGTTCATGTACCCGCCGCCCTGTTTTGTATCAGAAACAGAGCGTAAATTATTACATTTATTGGCTCCGAATCTACGGCTCATTTTTTGTCAGAATCTTTGATTCTTTGAGTAAATCCGGTCAATGGCAAATTCAGATCCGTATCAAGTATGTTTTTATGATAAAATCTTTGTAAAAAAACGTGTGACTTTAATTTTTTGTTGTGAGGCAGATATAGGCCAATCCAGATCCGCTTCATGGCGGTTATTATGATAAAATCTTTAAGAAAAATTTATTTTTCTATCCTGGCTCCTGTTGTAGCGGGATTTCTTGTGCTTGGTACAGGGCGCAGCCTTCATGTTGATTTTCTATCCGGTTACCCCGTCCCGGTTTTTTTCACCATTTTTATTTTTACTCTTTCTGCCGTAACCTGTCTTGCATTTCCCATACTGATCAGGACCCTTTTTGCCAATTCAGTCAAAGATAAAAAAAATACCACAGAAAATGCATTTTTAAAGTTTGAAAAAAATCTTCTTTATGCTGCAATGATAACACCCTGGTTTTCTCTGATCGGGTATTTGTGCCTGTTCCCAAAATTTTATCTTGCATCCATAAACCTCATGGCTCTGTATGCCCTTTACTATTATTATCCTTCGGAAAAAAGGATATCTTTTGATAAGAAAATATTCAGGGTAAAATCAAATAACGATAAAACATAATCTGCCGGTTACCATTGCAGATTTGTCATTTCATCAGACAGGATGGAGCACAGGCGCCGTAACGCAGTTCAAATCGGCCTCATGGCAGTTATAGAAAAACACAGGATATGAAAAATATGAAATCCGGCAAAAAAACTTTTAATGAAATTGCAGCAAAATTTAAACGGGGTGTTATCTCAGTATGGGAGACCGCCGACAAGGTGGCAAGGGAAAAAGCTGTAAACGCCCTTGAAGCCGAGCTTGGTGAGCTTGAAAATATTTTTGGTATTCTCGTACAGGGTGCCTTTATAGGGATACCTTCTCCCCCCATGCAGATATCACTTGATCTTCTTCCTTTAATGGAAAAGGAATTAACTATTATGATTGAAAAAATTGAAACGGCAAATGAGCCCATATCCCATCTTTTTTCGGTGTTTGACATATCATGAATAATTCAAAAATACTGTTTTTCATGGGCAAGGGAGGAACGGGAAAATCAACTGTATCGGCGATCCTGGGACTTATGCTTGCAGAAAGTAAAAAAAAGGTTGTGGTTATCTCCCTTGATTCCGCCCATAATCTTTCCGATATATACGAGACCCCACTGGCACATAAACCACGTGAAATTGATCCTTTTCTTTATGCAGGCGAGATCGATCAGGAGAAAATGATTCAGAAATACCTCAAGGATGTCCAGATTTCCCTTAAAAGAAGGTATTCCTATTTAACAGCTTTTAATATTGAAAATTATTTCGATATATTAAGGTATTCTCCGGGTCTTGAAGAGTACGCTCTTATGCTGGCCTTTAATAATATAATTGAAAAATTTTCCGGTTTTGATTATATTATTTTTGATATGCCCCCTACGGCATTGTCATTAAAATTCTTTAATCTTCCTTTTCTTTCGGGTAAATGGATTGAGCACCTTGAAAATCTCCGCTGTGAAATTAACAAAAAGAGAGAGATCATATCAAGGGTGAGATTTGCAGGAAAAGAATATGAAAGGGATAAAATTCTTTCTAAAATCAGGGAACTGAAAGACCAGTATCAAAGTGTTGGAGAAATTTTCCAGGATTCGGACAGAACAGGTGTTTTTACCGTGATAAATTATGATTCCCTTGCAGTTTCCGAAACCCTGCGTATTTTTAACAGCCTTGAAAAAATAAAGATCTCCATGAAAAAAATAATATGGAACAGGAAAAGAAAAGGTGATTCCTTTGATGATATTGACAATTCTTTTAGTTCGGTTCCTTTTTTTTCACTGCCGTTTTCCCGTGAAAGGCTCACTGGTTTTAAAGCGTTAAACAATTATATAAGGACCGTTGATCTTAAAATAAGTGATTTTCTGTAAGCAAAAAAAGAGCCATAAACTATAAAATAAAATGAAAATACTATTACATATATGCTGCGCCCCCTGCTCGATTTACCCGGTGAGAATTTTACGGGATGAAGGTATGGATATAATGGGTTTTTTTTACCGCCATAATATTCATCCGTATACTGAATGTTTAAAAAGGGAAGATGCCTTAAAGAACTACGCCGACAAAATATCCCTTAGGGTGATTTACCAGAAGGGATATGAACTGGAGCGTTTTATCCAGTCAGTTGTGTTCAGGGAGTCTGACAGATGCCGTTTCTGTTACCATGACAGGCTTTATGCTGCTGCAAAAGTTGCAAAAAAAGGAAAATTTGACGGTTTTACTTCAACACTTTTGTATAGTAAATTCCAGAAACATGATTTAATTCGTGCAACCGGAGAGTCAATAGCAAAAAAAGAAGGCCTAAAATTTATATACAGGGATTTCAGAAAAGGATGGAAAGAGGGAATTGAAGAATCAAAACGCCTGAAAATGTACCGCCAGCAGTACTGCGGCTGCATTTACAGTGAAAAGGATCGATATTATAAACAGGAAAAATAGTATCTTTAAAACATAAATACTGAAAAGTTAAAATTGATGACATACCCATAATCGGTGTTGATCATCTAATTGCACCATCCCCGTGGAATATTTTTAATATACCAGTCTGCCGCATGGAAGTCAGTCAAATCAAAACCCCAAGTAATTTCCACAGCTATAATTTTCAGACAATTCACATTTCAAAAGGCTGATAAGGATGAAAGCATAGTAATCTTTTAAGTCTTCTTTTTCTGTTTTTTTAGCAAAAGAATTAAAAAATTTATTTTGGTTCCGGCTTGTCCAGGTTAGATATACGACTTCGACTGATAATCAAGGTGAAATTATTTATCTGCAAGCCTGTGGATTCAAATAAAAAAATAATTGATTATATTATCAGAATGTATATGATATGCCTTTTAAAATAATAAACTTAACCGTTAAATTTTCTTTTGATTAATTATAGCCTCATGGCGGGTATATGGAATTATTTGATCAATACTTTGAAAAAAACAAACAAACAAACAGCAATGCTGCAGCTGACTCCTGCAGGAATAATGGTTCCGATTATAATGCCGAATCCATAGAGGTGTTAAAGGGACTTGACCCTGTAAAGCGAAGACCAGGCATGTATACGGACACTTCAAGTCCGGATCATCTTGCACACGAGGTTATTGACAACAGTGTTGATGAAGCAATTGCAGGCTTTGCCGACAGGATAGATGTTGTATTATATAAAGACAACAGCCTTGAGGTAAAGGACAACGGTCGTGGAATGCCCGTTGATATGCACCCTGGGGAAGGGCTTTCCGGTGTTGAACTGATCATGACAAAACTCCATGCCGGGGCAAAATTTTCCAGCAAGGATTACAATTTTTCAGGCGGGCTTCACGGAGTTGGGGTTTCCGTTGTCAATGCCCTGTCAAGTCTTGTTGAAATAACGATAAACAGGAACGGATCTGTTTATCACATTTCATTTAAGCATGGCTGCAAAGATAAAAACCTTGAGATTATTGGCAAAACAGGGGTGAAAAATACAGGCACCATTGTTAAGTTTTATCCTGACCCCACTTATTTTGAGCGCAAAAAATTTTCAAAAAAATCCCTGAAACACGCCTTAAAAGCCAAGGCTGTGCTCTGTCCGGGTCTTTTACTCACATTTTTTGATGAAGAATCAGGTGAAAAGCTTAAGTGGAAATTTGAATACGGTTTAAAGGACTATCTCTTTGATGCGTTAAAGGATGTAAACACAATTTTTGATCATCCCTTTACCGATGAAATTCAGACCGAGGACGCCTCGGTTGCATGGGCCGTGAACTGGAGCGAAGATAAAAATGAAAACCTCTGTGAAAGCTATGTAAACCTCATACCAACACCATTTGGCGGGACCCATGTAAACGGGTTCAGATCAGGGCTTCTTGATTCAATAAGGGAATTCTGCAAATTCAGGGAACTTCTGCCAAGGGGGATAAATCTTACAGGGGACGATATCTTTGAAAATATCGGGTTTATCCTTTCCGTTAAATTAAACGATGCACAATTTTCCGGCCAGACAAAGGAAAGACTCTCATCGCGGCACTGCACACCAATTGTAAGTGCCGCAGTAAGAAACTCATTCAGCCTGTGGCTTAACAAAAATACAGATGCAGGAGAAAAGCTTGCCTGCTCTGTCATTGATACTGCAAAGGCAAGAATCAAAAAATTCAGGCAGGTCACAAGGAAGCGGGTGACAAATGGACCTGCCCTGCCGGGAAAACTGTCAGACTGCACAAGCCGTGATTATCAGCAAAATGAAATTTTCCTTGTGGAAGGTGATTCTGCAGGAGGCTCTGCAAAACAGGCAAGGGACAGGAGATTCCAGGCAATTATGCCTTTGCGCGGAAAAATTCTCAACACATGGGAAACGGATTCAGCGGAGATCCTTTCCTCAAAGGAAGTTCATAATATCTCCCTTGCCATAGGTGTTGAACCTGATTCAAATGATCTTGCAGGACTGAGGTATAATAAAATATGCGTGCTTGCCGATGCAGATTCCGACGGTCTTCACATTGCCACACTTTTATGCGCCCTGTTTTACAGGCATTTTCCCCGCCTTGTGGAAAACGGACATATTTTCATAGCCATGCCGCCGCTTTTCAGAATTGATGCAGGAAAAGAAATTTTTTACGCTCTTGATGAAACAGAACGTAAAACCATTCTCAAAAAGATAAAACGCAGAAAAAAAACCGTGAAAATCAATATCCAGAGGTTTAAAGGACTCGGAGAGATGAATCCTGCACAGTTAAGGGAAACCACAATAGCTCCTAACACACGCAGGCTGGTTCAGCTCGTGATAAACAAAGAAAATGAAGAGACAAAAAAAAATGTGTTTAACGTCATGGATATGCTCCTTGCAAAAAAAAGATCATCTGACAGGCGCAGGTGGATAGAAACCAAGGGGGATATCAAGACAATAGAGTAAACAAGAGACAAGAAACAATAGACAAGATACAAGATACAAGATACATGAAACATGATACAAGAAATGAGAAATGAGAAATGAGAAATGAGAAATGAGAAATGAGAAACAAGGACAAGGACTTAAACCATGAAACCTGATTCCCAGGATGTTCACCAGGAATTTGAAACACTTGCCTTTGAAAAATTTGCAGAACAGGCATATCTTAATTATTCCATGTACGTTATCCTCGACAGGGCGCTGCCCCATATCGGCGATGGACTCAAACCTGTACAGAGAAGAATATTGTATGCCATGAGTCAGCTTGGTCTGTCTTCTTCGTCCAAATACAAAAAATCGGCAAGAACCGTTGGAGATGTGCTGGGTAAATTTCATCCCCATGGGGATTCAGCCTGTTATGAGGCCATGGTTCTCCTTGCCCAGCCTTTTTCGGCAAGATATCCTCTCCTTGACGGCCAGGGCAACTGGGGAGCTCCGGATGATCCTAAATCCTTTGCAGCAATGAGATACACCGAGGTCAGACTTTCAAAATATGCAGAACTGCTTCTCTCTGAAATCGATCTTGGAGCAACTGCCTGGACAAAAAATTTTGACGGGACATTAAAAGAGCCCTGCCTGCTTCCTGCAAGACTTCCCAATCTTATTTTAAACGGTACAAGCGGAATTGCGGTTGGCATGGCAACGGATATTCCGCCCCACAATCTTAATGAAGTTGCCAGCGCTTTAATTTTTATCCTGGATCACCCTGAAGCCGACACAAAAAATATTTTTAAATTCATAAAAGGCCCTGATTATCCAACAGAAGCGGAGATAATCACTCCTTCCGGGGAAATTGAAAAAATCTATGCAACGGGAAACGGAAGCATAAAAATGAGGGCTGTATTTCATCGGGAAAACGGTGATATTGTGATAACCGCCCTGCCCTATCATTCTTCCGGAGAAAAAATTATTGAGCAGATTTCCGGCCAGATGCAGGCGAAAAAGCTTCCCATGGTTACCGATATACGTGATGAATCAGACCACGAAGACCCCACTCGCCTTGTCATTATGCCAAGGAATAAAAAAGTTGATGTAAATGCCTTAATGAATCATCTCTTTGCAACAACCGATCTTGAAAAATCATTTCGTGTTAACATGAATATGATCGGGATCAATGGAAAACCAAAGGTAAAAAATCTTTTAACGATTTTATCGGAATGGCTTGATTTCAGGATTCAAACTGTTACCAAACGGCTTGAGTACAGACTTTCAAAAATTATTGACCGTCTTCATATACTTGAAGGGCTTCTTACAGCCTTTTTAAATATTGATGAAGTAATTGAGATCATAAGAAAAAGCGACCATCCCAAAAAAGATCTTATCCTTGCCTTTGATTTAAGCGAAATCCAGGCAGAAGCCATACTTGAGATAAAACTCCGCCATCTTGCAAGGCTTGAAGAGATAAAGATTAAAGGTGAAAGGGATCAACTTGAGAAGGAAAGAAAATCCATTGAAAAAATATTAAGTTCAGACAAATTGATAAAAAATCTCATTAAACATGAAATAAGAGCCGATGCAAAAAAATATGGTGACAAAAGACGATCTCCCATAAAGGAAAGGCAAATTGCTGAAGCTTTTTCAAAGGAGGAGATCATAACCGTTGAACCCGTTACCATAATTTTATCAAAAAACGGGTGGGTACGTTCTGCAAAGGGGCATGACATAGATCCTGAAAAAATTAAATTCAAACCAGGTGATTCATTTTTATCCCATGGAAGGACCATGAGTAATAAAAGCATTGTTTTCATCGATTCCACGGGCAGAGTTTACTCAGTTTATGCCTATGACCTTCCATCTGCCCGTGGTCTTGGAGAGCCTTTGACAACAAGATTGACAATTAAGCCCAAAGCATATGTCACAGCCATGCTGACCGGTGAAGACGATGATTTTTTTTTTCTTTTTTCAGATACGGGATTTGGTTTTATCACAAAATTTAAAAATCTTGTAACAAGAAACAGGGCAGGAAAAGCTGGGCTTATTCTTCCGGGAAAGGCAATTGTAATGAAGCCTGAAAAAATTGATAAGCCCGAATCAGATGCAATAGCCGCCGTTACAACGGCAGGCAGGTTGATTATTTTCCCTGTCAGGGAAATGCCCGTACTTGAAAAGGGAAAAGGGAATAAAATCATTGGAATACCCCGCAGTCAGCTTGAGCATGAGGGAAGTGAAAGGATTAAAATTCTCAAAATAGTTCCTGAAAACGCTCTTATTGTCATCTATTCCGGAAAGCACTTTTTAAAACTAACCCCTCAAAACCAGGAGCCGTACAGATCAAAACGCGGCTACAGAGGGAGAAAACTTCCAAGGGGATATCAGATCGTCCGTGAAATAGAGGTTAAACCGTTGTGTGAAATTTGCCCATGAAAAAAATTATTATCAACAATATCATTGGAATTTCTATTTTAATTTCCTGTATTTTACTGCTCATCGTATGTGTTCACGTAAGAAAATTATCATACACAGGTTCCCATACTTTGATGAAAATACAAAAAACAGGCAGGCTGCGACTTATTACGGATAACAGCGCCAATACATATTATATATACCATGATACCCCAAGGGGGTTTGAATATGATATGGCAAAAAAATTCGCAGAATTTCTCCATGTCCGCCTTGTGGTTAAAGTTCCCGGGTGGAGTGAAATGTTTCCATTTCTAACTGAAAACAAAGGGGATTTCATTGCTGCAGGTCTTACCATAACGGACAAGAGAAAACAGATAGTTGATTTTTCACGCCCTTATATGGATATTCAGCAGAGACTGATCCATCATAAACTGATATTTGATATTAAGAATTTACAAGATTTAAATGGCAAAACCATTCATGTGAGAAGGGGAACATCCTATGAAACAAGACTTGAAGAACTTGTAAAAAGCGGAATAAAAATCAACATTGTACTTCATGATAATATTGCAACTGAAGAATTAATACGGATGGTGAATGACAGAGAGATAAAATACACAGTGGCCGATTCCAATATTGCCCTGCTGAACCGGAGATACTACCCCGATATACGAATCGGTTTTCCCCTTGAAGAAGATGAGAGCCTTGGCTGGGCTGTGAGAAAAAATAATCCCGCCTTTCTTAAAAAAATAAATGAATTCCTTGAAATGGCCGAAAAAACAGGTATTCAGGGCAAAATTTACGAAAAATATTATGGGTCGGTTGAGATTTTTGATTATTTTGATCTTAAAAAATTTCATGAAAGAATCGATACAAGGCTTCCTAAATACAAAGACCTGATAATTAAGGAATCAAAAAAATACGGGTTTGACTGGAGAATGATTGCATCGGTCATATATCAGGAATCCCATTATGATCCAGATGCCATAAGCCGGACAGGAGTGAGGGGCTTGATGCAGGTGACCCTTGATACTGCAAGGGAAATGGAAATAAAAAACCGGCGCAATCCGGTTCAGAGTATTAAAGCCGGAATAAAATACCTTGATGTGCTGTACAACAGGTTTGATGATATTAAAGATAAACACCAGAGGCTTTTATTTGCCCTTGCAAGTTACAACATCGGATATGGCCATGTAAGGGATGCTCAGCAGCTTGCAGTGAAAAGGGGGATGAATAAAAATTCATGGGCTTCGCTTAAAAAGGTCCTTCCCCTTCTATCAAGGCGAAAATTTTATAAACAGACAGAAAACGGATATGCAAGGGGCTGGGAACCGGTCAGGTACATTCAGCGGATACTTATCTATTACGATATTTTAAAACAGAAAATAAGATCATGACAATAATAAAATCAAAATCCGGATTGAATTCAAGAGTGTTGTCCATCGTACTGAAGCATATAAGCTCAAGGCCTTCACTGGAATCCATTGGAATTCAGCAATACCGCGCTTTTCTTGAAAAAAGTGCATCCATGTTCAAAATTGATAAAACCGTCTTTTACGAACAGGTAGATCTTGATTCAGTTCAGGGGGCCTGGCTGACACCACAGGATTTCACAGGTAAAAAGGTTGTTTTATACATCCACGGCGGAGGTTTTATTGCAGGCTCAATCAATTCCCACAGGGATCTTGTGACAAGGATTGCAAATGCATCAAATGCAAGACTCTTGATAATTGATTACCGCCTGGCACCGGAACATAAATTTCCCGCAGGATTAAATGATGCCTTTAATTCATATAAATGGCTTTTAAATAACAGAATATATCCGCATGATATCGTGGTGGCCGGAGATTCTGCTGGAGGCGGGCTTGCATTGTCTCTTCTTCTGCTAATAAAAGAAAAAGGCATTGCAATGCCCGGGAGTGCGGTTTTCCTTTCTCCGTGGGTTGACCTTGAATGCAAAGGAAAATCGCATTTAAGAAATAAAGAAAAAGACCCCATGCTGAGCCATGACATGCTTTATTCCACGGCAATGTTTTACGCTGATAATGGTGACCTGTCCAATCCCCTGCTTTCTCCCTTAAACGGCGATCTTTCAGGACTCTGCCCCATGCTGATCCAGGTTGGATCAAATGAGGTACTGGAAGATGATGCAGTCATGCTTGCAGAAAAAGCCCAACAATCGGGAGTAGATGCCAGGCTTGAGATCTGGGAGGGAATGTTCCATGTATGGCAGTATTTTGCAAGGTATCTTCCAGAGGGTCGTGAGGCCATTGAAAAAATCGGTTCCTTTATAACCGCCATGGGGTAGATCTGAACTGCACTTTTATTTATCTTCATTTCTTTCTTCAAGAACTTCCTTAAGTGCTTCAAGTCCGGAATTTGCAGCGGGCATTCCACCGTAAATGGCTGTCTGGAAAATCACTTCTGCAACCTCCTCCTTTGAACAACCCACATTCAAGGCTGCGTGGATATGAAGTTTTAATTCATCGTATCTTGCCAAAACAGTTAAGCATGCAACGGCAACAAGCTGTCTTGTGGGGTGGGGAATCTTTTCCCTTGCATACATTTTCCCGGTAATAAAAAGGGAAAGATCTTTTGCAAGGTCCTTGTCAAAATGTCTCCATAATTTGTAGGGCTTGTCTTCATCCTTTACAGTGCTGAAATACAATTCTGCTGTCCTTGCAGTTTTTTTTACAAGATCATGTTCGTCCATTTTGTCTCCTTGAATTTTTATTTTTTTGTAAATACTGAACACCCATTTTTCATTTTATAACTGCCATAAGGCAGATCTTGCAGCTCTTAAACGGCCTCACAACGTACAGTGAAACTCTTATAATTCAAAGTACTTTGCAGGAGTTTCATATGAATACTTTTGTTTTCTTTTTTATAGTTATAAGTTAGCTGTTAAATAGTTAATAAAGGGTTAAC
>WGCX01000131.1 GCA_015493575.1 Desulfobacteraceae bacterium
CCCTAGCATTGTGCAAAAAATAAAACATATAAATTTATTCCTCAAAGATTTATTTTCCGTAACCTTTTTTTATAAGAAAGAGCGTACTTTTGATAAAGCAAATGCTCTTTTTATGTTCGTTGTGAGGCTCCGTAGCGCAGTTCAGCTCGGCCTCATGGCCGTTATAAGATACAGATGACCTATTATTGGCTATTTTTCTATATTTGCTGTGAGGCGGTATTTTGCTGGTGGCAGATCCTGGCTTGAATTCAGATCTGCCTCATTGCAATTATACCGGCTTAATATTCACTGTGCTGTTGGAATAGGAGGCGCTGCCGCCGATGGGGTCGGAAATACAGACATCCTTGATTACAGGATCAACGGCGAGCAATGCGTTTGTACACAGCCCTCCTGCACGGCGCTTGTCACCCGTTATCATTTTTCCGTCCACAATCACCTCATTGGACCCGTATGCCCAGTGGCCGTAATGCCAGGATACCCCAAGGGTTCCAGGTCTCATTCCCTCGGTGATATTTATCCTGCCAACCATTTCAATCTTCCGGTTTTTTCCGTCTTTAAGCATCAACTGCCCCAAGGGGCTGTCTTTGGAGGTTAAACGCACTTTTTGATCCTGTTTTAAGCCAAGTCTGCCTGCATCTTCAGTATTTATCAGAATTTTATTTTCCGGCTGCAGATTTATATTTCCCCAGTAATTTGAAATTGTGCGGGACTGGCCTCCAATGGGGTCCTTGAAAGTAATAATTCTGAAAGGATAATCATCTGAGTGGGATAAAGGTTTACCCGATGCATCAAATTCGCCGGCAATATACGGTACACCGGAAAAATATTGTCCACTGATACTGTTTTTCTTAACAGCCACATCTTCTGCAAAAATATGAAACATCCCGCCGAATTTTCCCTTTACAAAATCGCCTTTATAGTTACTCCCGTATTCGGCAAAACGACCACCACGGTTAAGAACGTAAACAGTCCTGCGCCACTGCGATTCCGATTTCAGTGCTTTTTTCCATCTCTTTTCATCAAAAACAGATGCAGGGAGATGGCGTCTTGCCTTACGGAAAATTTCAAGTTCGGCATCATCGGCTTCAGGTACGGCATCGCCTTTTTTATCTCCAAAGGCTATATTGGCAGCTTCCTTTAAATACCAGTCTTCGACCCTTGTAAAATCATTCCCCGGACCAAAGGCATTTTTACCAAAACCCGACAGGTTGAGTTTTTCCGTTATGGCAAACATAAAAGTTTCAATACATATCGGCATTTTTTCCCCTGCAACCATTACCTCTTCAGTGATGGGTTTTCCCGCAGGCTGCCTTATTTTGCTGACTTTTGTGACATTATCCGGTGTGGGATGGGGCATGCCCCAACGTTCGAGAAAAGTCAGGTCGGGAAGAATATAATCAGCATACATGGATGTTTCTCCGACAACAATGTCGGAAGCTATATACAGGGGAACCTTTGTTTGATCTTTAAGCATGTCAATAATATGCTGATTTCCTCCGGGAATGGAAAGTGCCGGTGTTCCCATGTGGGTGAGTAAAATTTTTCCCGGATAGGGATAACCCATGGCAAAGGAAGGAATTATCTCCTGATACACATTCCCGGTGAAGGGGTACCATGGGCGTTTTGCAGGATAGCCATTTTCCTTAAACAATGTAAAATCTTCATAATGACTTTTTTCCCGGGTAATTTTAGGTCCAAATGCTTTGATTGCGCCGGGATGCATTTTTTCTAAATTATAGACACTGCCTGGTTTGCCCCCGGCTTCATGCCAGTGGCCGCCTCCTTTGATAAGTCCGCCTTTATAATCTGCATTCCCGATCAGAACATTGAGCATAATCACAAGACTTCCTGAATAATAACCATCGGACTGCTGCACAGGCCCCCTGTACATATCCACGGCTGCTCTTTTACCATGGGAGGTTAATTCCCTGGCAACCTCGATGATTGTTTTAAGCTTTACACCACAGTCATTTGCATATTCTTGGAGTGGTTTTTTAAATGCCTGTTCGGCAAGCAGCTGAAATGCGCTTTTAACCGGAACACCGTTGATTTGAGTTTTAACAAACAGATCTCCTTCAACTGGAGTTGTTTTATCCTTTGGGTTCACAGGAATCAACCCACCGTTTCTCGAAACCACATTCTGTTTTGCATCTCCGATATTTACTTCCGATGCCTTGAGCGGCTCCATGGGATGCCCGTCCACAATTTTAATAAGATGCGTGGCATTTGTCCATGTTGGTTCATTGTCAGCTTTTGCCGCTGCCTTGTTGGCATTTTCAAGATAGGCCTGGTCATAGCGCTTATTTTCAAGTATCCAGCGAATCATGGCCATTGCCAGGGTGCCGTTTTTTTCCGGTCGTACGGGCAGCCACCAGTCTGCCTTTCCTGCATCGTTGGACAGTCGTGAATCAACAACAGCTGTCTTCATTCCCCGGTCCACCTTGCCTGTGGTTACCTTTTCAGCCATGCAGGTGAGACCGAAGTTTGCGGAAAATGCACCGGTTCCCCAGAAAAGAACAAACTCGCTGTTAACAAGATCCGGCTTCATGTGATGACTTTTGTGTCCTGTTATCTCGGCAAATGCGATGTGATGGGACTGTTCACAGATCGTGGTGTGCTCATAGGCGTTTCTGGATCCAAGAGTTTTTCCCACAAACCGTTTCATCAATTCCTTGCGGCCATGCTCGATACGGCCGGCCATGAATACAAATGCGTTGTTTCTGGCTCCCAGATCAGGATGGTCGGGATCAATGAGTTTGTCCAAGTGTTCTTTGTATCTTTCCTTGAATTGAGCCACAGTTATTTTACCTTTTCCGCAGTCTTTTGCGTCCTTTGCCATGGCAGAGGAGAGTTTTGAATCACGAAGGGCAACAACCTCATCAAATCCCGGGTAATGATTATTGTCACCTGTTTCTGCAAACAGCCTGCCCCCCTTTACAACTTCAGTGATAAACTGGTCAAAGGGAATTGAAATCCACTTGTCAGATCCTCTTTCACCGGCTCTTTTAAGTACTTTTCGAACCCGATATGGGTCATAATAGGTCTGTACTGCAGTCTGGCCCTTGGTGCAGAGTTTTCCATCTATTAAGGCAGCATCCTGAATATCGGTTTTAAGGGAAATGTGCGGCAGAAAATTTTGCGGACTGTAAGGGTTGCCGCTGAGCTTTGCAAGTGTGCCATCCCAGATTTTTGCTTTCATCTGGCAGGCGGTATGGCATTGCAGACAGGTGGTATAAATGATATTTTCAGGCTTTGCAAGTTCATAGGGTGCCGGTTTCTGTGCTGAAGCAAGTGCATTTTTACCAAAACCGCCGCCAAGGCTATTGATGGCCTGCAGCCCCAAAGCTGCGCATCCCCCTGCAAATGCTGTTGATTTTATAAAATTGCGCCGGGAAACACTGCTTTTTCCATCTCTGTTCTCTTTGATTTCAATACCGGACGCAGCTGATTTATTTTTATTAATGTCCATTTTATTCTCCTCTCTCTTCTATGGAATTGGTTGTACTGAACGGCAGATAACGAATGCCAAGATAAAAAATGGCAACACTCAGCGCCACTGAGAATCCAAACACTGCCCATTCATTGGAAGACGGAAAATAGGCAAAGGTAAGCCACTTATCCGTATAAGCCTGTTGAAGCCCTTTCATGGCCGGAGTCACCTGTCCCGGAATCACATGGTTTAACCGTACGGCAAAATAAAACACCGCCACCATTGCGCCACCAAAGCCTGCCGACAACCGTTGGGCAGGTTTCCACAGTAAAAGAATCAGAGGAATGATTGATCCTGAAATAATGTGAAAAAACCAGAACACATAGGCATAGGGACCAAAAAGAATGGAATATAAAAGGTTATAATCTTCCCCCCTTGCATACCACATGGAAATTGAAAATTCCGACCATTCAAGGAGTAGAATAAAAAAGATCAATCCCACCACTGTTCTGCTTAAAATTTTTAAAAGCTGCGGATTATCCTGTTCCGGACTGAAGGGAAACAGGGCAACAGAAGCAAGTACAAGTGCAACACCGGAGAGCAGGGCACCTCCAATGGACATAATCGGCCCAAGTGATGAGTGCCAGTAAGGACTTGAGATCATGGCGGCAAATTCAGCTCCGTTTCCGCCTGAAAATGTAACAGCGAGGAATAAACCGAACCACCCCATTATCCTCAATGTACTGGAATGGGTCCTGCCGGGTTTTAATTCAATTGTTAGTGCTGCGATCACATAAATTAAATGTGCCATTGAAAGCCATGTGGCAATGGCCAGCATGGAAGAAAAATTCGGTCTGGTAAACACCTCGTAGGTGCGCCACATATGCCCGAGATCAAAACTTATCACGATGAGCCCTGCCGCCATTGTTGCGGCGGACACCAGTAAGGCAGGACGTACCACAGGCCTTAATTGTTTGATATCAAATGCGTAAACAACCCATGCAAGGATCGATGCGCCAACTGAAATTCCGACAAAATATGTTTTTGCCGCAACCCACAGCCCCCAGGGAACATAACTGCCGTAATTAACAAGCAACTCACCATGAACCAGTCTCCGGAACACCCCGGTCAGTCCCCAGATCATCACAGCAAGCCAGATGATAAATAAAATAGTCTTTTGTGCCTTATTCATAATTTATACTCCTTATAAATTTTTACCGTTGTTTATGAAACTCTTTCAAACTACCTTGAATTATAAGAGCTGGGTCCGCGTCTGCGGCCCATTTTTTGTCAGCATCATTGATTCCTGCAGCCGTCAGATAGAAATTAGATTCGCCTCATGGCCGTCATATGAGGTAATATACGGATGGGGCAGTGCCAAGCTCTTCTTTCATGCGTTTTGCCCGCCCGGAGCCCACAAGTTCATGAACCAGGCTGTTTTCATCATTGTAGTCTCCAAAACTTGTGGCACCTCCGAGACAGGTGGTCACACATGCCGGCAACATCCCCACCCTGACGCGATGCAGACAGAACGTACATTTACGGGCATTTCCAATGGGGGATTCATGTGAACCCGGATTCCTTGGCCACTCTTTGCTGTATTCAAAATTCGGCCTGGTTTCATAGTCCATGATTTCCGGGGTTTCAAGGCCGAAGAAATCTCCGAAATCAGCAGTCCTTGCATTATAGGGGCAGGCAGCAATGCAGTTCCTGCAGCCAATACAGATATCATAGTCAATTACCACAATCCCATCCTCTCTTTTCCAGGTTGCATTGACGGGACAGCCCGACACACAGGGCGGGTTGTCGCACTGCATGCAGGGTCTTGGAGTGAAAACCCAGGAGACATCGGGATACTTTCCAACTTCAACCTTTGTAACCGGGCGGTAAACGACACCGGGAGGCAGGTTATTTTCCGAATTACACGATACTGTGCAGGCACTGCATCCAACACATTTCTGCTGGTCTATAACCATCACCCATTTCCGTTGATCAACCGGTTTCTCAAGTGCTCTTAAAAGTTCAACACGCATGCGCTCAAGGTGGCTTCCATCGGCAAAACTTTCAGGATCTTTCAGGGGAGATGCCGCAGTTTGCTCTCCTGCAAAAACATTGTTTACCGCAAGTCCTGTAATGGTTCCAAGACCGCCTATGGCAATAAAAGAATTCTTTAAAAATTTTCTGCGTTTAAGATTTGTTACGGGTGGTTTAAAGGCAGAGTTTTCTTTTTCCATGGGCTTTGATTCCCGGCAGGGCAGGGCGCTCTTTTTCATTTAGATTCCTCCTGTGAATCGTTTATGTATTAAATGAATTAAAATAATAAATCATTTTTCTTCTTTTTATCGTCTTTGATACACCTGAGCAGATAAAAGAGTTCATCGGAACAGACAGGTTTTTTCATGCATGCATATAGATAATAACAGATTGATTCTTTAAGTTCGGGATGATAACTTGTGCAGGACATAAATAAAAAAGTATTTTGCGGAAAAGTAAGTTTTAATTTCCTGATTTCCCTGTTTTGCACCTTTACACTGTCTATATCTATTATTACTGCCATGCATTCATTTTCTGACAAATATTCTTTTAATGTTTTAAGGGTTTTTAAAATAATACCCTGGTATTGATTTTCCTCAAGCATGGTGATCAAAGACAGGTAATCATCAACATCTTGTCCTATTATGATAATTAATGTCTTTGAGTTTTGTTTTTTCATGCTGTTTCCTTTCCAGCCTGTCCATTGTCACTGCAATAACAGCCATTAAACAGTCCTGAAGTCTTCGGATCTGCCTCATGACGTCTGCCCCATGGCGGCTATATGATATTTTTATTAAACAATAACCATGCCATTCTTGATAAAAGATAAATAATGTCCTGCAATACTGAAGATTTTCAATGGACAACAGCACGTAACTGATTATATTTACTTGGTTTAGTATTGTAAGCATCATTGAAATTTAAATCGGAATCGACCTGTTCACCGTTATGAAGTAAAGAAAAATTGAACAAGATAAAAAACCGACGGCGGAGAAATGTCCTGTTTTTGGAAAGCATTAAATGGTCATTAAATGATTTTTGTGTAAATCAAGTGAGTTATGAGTGTCCAGAATATAGACACACAATGTCTTTTTCATAAAAAATTCAACTGCCATTAGGCAGATCTGAACTGCGTTACTATGCCTCTCAACGAACATAGAAGGAGCATTTGGACTCTGTCAAAATAAAGCTCTTTCTTATAAACGGCATGAGGCCGAGCTGGTGGCTTTTAAATGGCCTCACAACAAAAAATGAAATTCTAATAAATAAAGGTACGGATATATCAGGATGGGGCGGATATATTATATTTTTTAATTTTTACATATAAGGTTGACCGGCCTATACCGAGATGATCTGCAGCAGCTTTTTTATTCCAGTTGCATGTTTCAAGAGCTTTAATGAGATGCTGCCTTTCGATATCCTTAAGGCGGCTGCCGGTATGTTTCTTTTGATTTGCGATATTTTGCTGCAAAAGTGCAATGGGGAGGTCTCCGGCATGAATGCTATGATCTTTTGCAAGGACAACTGCATGTTCCACACTGTTTTTCAGTTCCCGGACATTCCCCGGCCAGGAGTAATCAAGTAAAAGGCGCATGGCATTGGAAGTGAACATTTCGATTTTCTTATTTTCCTCTGTGGCAAAAATTTTTAAAAAATAACGGGCAAGAAGAGGGATATCGTTTTTCCTAATCCTTAAAGGCGGCAGATTTATGGGAATTACATTCAGCCTGTAGTAAAGATCTTCCCTAAACCTGCCAGCCTTAACCTGTTCCAGCAGGATTTTGTTTGTTGCCGCCAGCATACGTACATCAACATTCAGCGAATGACTCCCACCGATACGTTCAAACCTTTTGGTCTGCAGAACTCTCAGCAGTTTAACCTGGGCTGAAAGATCAATCTCACCTATTTCATCAAGGAAGACTGTGCCGCCGTCGGCCAGTTCAAAGCGCCCGGGTTTTCCCTTGCCTGCCCCGGTAAAACTTCCTTTTTCATATCCGAAAAGTTCACTTTCAAGAAGTGTGGCAGGATAGGCAGAGCAGTTGATCACTATAAAGGGATTATCCTTTCTCGGACTGTTGTCATGGATTGCCCTTGCCACCAGTTCCTTGCCCGTACCGCTTTCTCCCTGGATAAGCACAGTGGCATCGGAAACACTTACATCTTTAATTAATCTGTATATGACCTGCATGCCGGGATCTTTTCCTATAATTCCGCTAAACCCTTCTCTTATCCCTGCTTTTTTCTGCAGATCGCGAATCTCATCCTCGTGTGCCACAGCTCTTACTATGGAAGATGCTGCATGGTTTAAAACAAGCTCTATGATTTCCAGCTCTTTTGTTACACACTGGCAGTCACCGGGGCATCCAATGCATATGGCTCCGGAAACAGCCGGACCCTGACCAATGGGAAAGGAAACAATCTTTTTTGCTTCATTAAAATCCAGCAATTTAATGGGAAATTCCGCTTTGTCCGTGAATTCATGGTGTTTCATGGGCTCAAGATATTTCTGAAATTCATTTATATCTTCTCCGTCAAATTCAGTTTTTCCATTTTCAGAATGAACAAAAAGACAGTCACGGCTGCCGTTGAAAACAAGCATGATTATCTGCCTGCATGTTACAATATCCTTTAGTTTATGAATTAAATAACTGCATATTTCGTCCAATCCGGAAAGAGCGCCGGTCTCCTTTACGATTTCAAAGGATGTTCGTGTCTGCCGGTAAGCCCGGGCAAGCTCTATATTTTTGTTTTGCAGCCGGGTATAGTATGTTTTGAGTTTGCGGGTGTTATCCCTGATTCTTTTCAGCATATTGGAAAAAGAGAGGGACAGACGACCCACCTCATCATTTCCAGTCACCATTATCCTGACCTCAGTATCACCATCATTGATTTTTTCAACTGTACCTGTTAATTCCTTTAACGGTCTTGTGATGTGCCGGATAAAGAAATGAGCCACAACAAGAGAGGTGATCAAAATACCTATTATAATAAGACTCATCTGATACCACAGGATAAGTACCTGATGAAGATAAGGTTGCTCATAAATCCCCAGGCGCAGTACCCCGGCTTTTCCATTAAATATGGGCCAGGCAACATCAAGATATTTTTCACCTTTTTCCGAAATTATCTTTTCTATCCTTCCATGGATATTATCTACGGGGTGATTTGCTGCAACAAGATCGGCCGGAATATTATTTTTAAAGGTATGGGTAAGAATCCGGCCTTGATTTACAATGAAAATATAGGCAACAGCAGGGTTGCTTTTTTTATTATTTTCAAGGAGCTTCTGCAGTGCCACCCTGTCATTGATGAGAATGGGATCAACTGCCTCAAGTGCAAGGCTGTGAGCTATGTTTTCAGACTGGGCAGCGGCAACCTGAAAAAGACTGTTCCTGTAGCGGTGGGTGACAAGCAATGAGATGATCATGCCGCCTGCAATAACAATTGCGGCAATAATGAAGATCAGTTTTTTACTAAGACTTGTGGATCTCATTTGTTTTCTGCTTTTTTAATCGTTTTCTGCTTTTTTAATCGTTCTACTTCCTGTTTCATTGTAATTATTGGTTGATACCACGAATCACGGGGCAGCACAAATTTATCAATGAGCAGTAAGTTCTGAATCTGTCTTCCATCAGGATCAGAATTCATGGAAAGCAGAATATGCCTTATTTTTTTCCTTAAAACCAAAGGAAGTGACAGTGAGGCAACAAAGGGAGGGCTGCCAAAGGGGATCGATTTTTTGATTATTCTGGTTTTATCGGTGTACTCGGGATTTTTTCGATTATAATACTCCCATATATGGCTGTCCACCGCTGCACCGTCCACAAGGGATCTGGCAACTGCAATAATGGAATTGTCATGGGAATAGGTATAAATTGTTTCTTTAAAAAATGTTTTTGGAGTTTCTCCTTTCAATGCCAGCCAAAACCGCGGAACAAGGGCACCGGTATTTGACTTTGGATCGGTAAAAGCAAAAACTTTTCCCCTTAAATTTTCAAGTGTATTAATTTTGCTTTTTCTATTGACAATCAGGTATGATCGGTAATAGGGCTTTCCCTGAACCAGTGGAACCGCAAGAGCCTGAATATTGAGACTGTCCTGCCCGTTTGCATAGGGGCCGGAACAAATCATTGCCAGGTCAATCTGCTGTTTTTGAAAAAGGGCATTTATCTCTCCATATGTTTTTCGCTGTATGAGCAAGATGTGATAGCCTGCTTTTTTTCCAATATAATCCATTAATTCTTTGTATCTTGCAAGGGTTTCCCCGGGAGAGATCATTGCAGCAACAGCCATGCGAAGTTCCGGCAGTGCCTCATTCCGAACTATTTTTGAAACGGATTTCCCGGATTTTGAAAAATTAACCTTCTTATAGTCAGAATCATTTGAACATGCTGAAAAAAGGCTCAACAAAACAGCTGTGAAAAGGCATATTAAAACACGATAATTTTTAAAAAAATTTTCCATGAAATTCCCTTTAAAATAAGCCATGGCACTATTTTAAAAGTTTTCGCTTTACAAGCAGCGGGACCGGATCAACAATGTGTTTTGGAAACCATTTTTTCTTTTCTCCGGCACCAAGGGCCATGGAAAGAAGTTCGGAGAAATGAAGTATGGGAAGTGGATTCTTAATGGTGCATCGTATTTCAATATTCAGATAACACATTGAACACGCTGTAACCATGCACTCGGCACCTGCATCCATGGCATTTGAAACAATTTGATTAACAACATTTTCTGCAATGGCAGGTTTTGCAGCAGAAAGATATGTACCACAGCATTTTGTTTCATAACCGAAAAAAATTATATCTGCACCAAGGCCTGCCAGGGCTTTTTCCATGGTGCCATAATAGTTTGGTTCACATCGCAGATCAGGCGGCATTGCAAGCATACAACCATAATAGGGAGCAACTTTTATATGATTTAATTTTTTTTCGGGATTCTGGATATAATCAGATAATTTTATTCTGTTAAAAATTTCAAAAAAATGGATAATCTCAAGATCAGGATTAAACGGTGTTCCCCAGTCCTTTTCATATTTCAGCTGTAATTTTACATTTTTTTTTAAATTAAGAAACGCCTGTTTCATGCGGAGAAAACAACTCGGACATGCAATAAGCATGGGTATGTCCGCTGGTGCAAGGC
>WGCX01000132.1 GCA_015493575.1 Desulfobacteraceae bacterium
ATTAAAGGTTTGAGAGGGTCAGGCTTTCCTTATTGTCATTATCTTAACTTTTGAGATTAACATATATTTACTGTTTGATAACAACAAATAAGAAAAGCCTGACCCCCGTTTTGCAAAATTTTCAATTAAAAAACTTGATAATCGAGTTTTAAGGAAAGCGGTTTTCCCTCGCGAAGTTCAAACCAGTTTTCACGGGAGAGACTGACAATCTCCCGATCAGCTGAAAGTCGGGATAAAAGCCTGTGGATAACCACTTCGTCCAGCCGGGTATAATTTTTATTATCCAGCAGCGCCCCTGAGACAACAGACAGCTGCCGGCGCAAGCCTTGAAATCCTTGTCCTGGATGCAGATACCACATCCTGCACAAGAGTTTCCAGTTTTTGATCAAAGTCGGATTTATATTGTGCGGAAACCGTGTGGGGAACTCAGCCGGCCAATATCACCGCTGCAAAAAGTCCGACCAATGCCGTTATTTTCTTTATTAAATTTTCCATCTTTAATCTTTACCTCTACATTAATTATTCCTGATTCCCTGTTTTTTTCTATATTCTTTATCAAGTATAAGAACACAACCAGTTTGACAACCCTTATTTTAAGATCGCTTAATAATTTTTGCCCAAGTCATTATTTTTTTTGAATACCCCCGTTTATCAATTACCTTTTGTGTTCCCTTTGAAAAAATCAAAATTTTATTTTTTGCCTTTGCACCACAGACAGGGCCAGCATAATAATATTCCAAAGGGTAGCGCCATGATACGATATTTTTTCTCTCATTGTTTTTAATTTTTTTATCTGCCAGTGCTTTTTTATACATCCGATCCAGATACCAGGTCCCTGCCATTATGGATGCCCGGGGATCAACAATAACCGAACCATGGGAAACAAAATCCACCCGCGTCGGAACAAAGATTCCGAATGCACCGCCGCTGTCTTTTTTTACCGCATAAACCACGCCCAGCACATCTGCCGTTCCGGGGTCGGTATCATCCGGCAGGTTCTTTTGTTTCAGGCTCCATTCGAAAGCCTTCATTGCCCTTGCATAAATGGCATTCCGGACAAAATCATAGGTATAATACCTGACCTGGATATCATCATTTTTATGATAACCGGAAGCTTTTAAAGCATCTCCCCACTTTTCCCAGGGATCTGAAACCACAAAACATGTGGTGGAAAACTCGGATAAAGCAGATGCAGCCACCCTTTAATGATCCGTTAAGTCCATATGAGGAACTCCCTGTTTTATTGCCACCACTTTCATCTGGAACAGATCATAAACATTTTCAAGATTAACAATCCTCAATGTAACCAGCTTTTTTTTCATATCAAAGCCGTTTCCGGATGCCTGCCATTCATCATAAAGGTCAAAATAAGTTTTGCTGTCTAATATAAGCTGTTTACCCGGACTGACCGGCTTTGGTTCTGACCGGTTAATCAGGGTTTTCATTTTTTCCGATACCAGCTGAACCCCGGCATGTACCGGTAATGAAGGTTTGCTTAATTTTGCCGTCACTGCAGATTTTTTTTCTGCACGGACAGGTGCTTTAACAGTTTTTCCAGAGTCCTTTGCAGGATTCTTCTTTCCTCTGGACCTGTCCTGTACCTTTGCGGTCAGTTTTACCGCTGCCTGTTGTTTTTTATCTTTTTTGACTGTTTTCTGCGGCATTGCCTTTTTAGAAGCTTCCGGCTTCTTAACAGGTTTCTGTCCTTTTTTCTTCTCAGGTTCAAATACATGCTCGATCTTCACTAAAACATGGTTCGCTGTCCGGGTCATCTTATACATGACAGAGAAGACAATCAGCAGGATTAAAAAGAAAATCAACGCAACCCTCCCGGTTTTCAGGCTCAGTTCATGATTATCGCTAATTGACCGTGTTGCCTGGGTATCAACAATGGATTCTGCAACTGAACGGTCAAATGACTCAAGGGACGATAAAACTCGATTATCAAGTTTTTATCGAACATTAAAGATTTAAGAGGGTCAGGCTTTCCTTATTGTCATTATCTCAACTTTTGAGGTTAACATATATTTATAGTTTGATAACAACGAATAAGAAAAGCCTGACCCCCGTTTTGGAAAAATTTC
>WGCX01000133.1 GCA_015493575.1 Desulfobacteraceae bacterium
AGGCCGGGTATGACCATGGAAATACTTGCGGCCCTTCCCCCGGCTTTTATTCCAAAAACCGGAAAGGTAACAGCAGGAAATTCAAGCGGAATTAACGATGGTTCCACGGGCATGGTTATCATGTCAATGGATAAGGCAAAGGAACTTAATCTTAAACCCCTTGCAAGAATAAAGGCGATTGGCCGGGGCGCATGCCACCCATCTGTCATGGGACTTTCCCCTGTACCTGCAATTAATAATCTTCTTGAAAACAACAATATGAAACTTGAAGATTTTGAATTGATAGAACTCAATGAAGCCTTTGCAAGCCAGTACATAGGATGTGAAAGAGAACTTGGTTTAAAAAGGGAAATCACCAATGTAAACGGTTCCGGCATTGGTCTTGGACATCCTGTGGGATCAACCGGAGCAAGGATAATGACAACTCTTATATATGGAATGAAGCATCAGGGAAAATCCCTGGGCCTTGCCACCCTGTGCGGAGGCGGCGGAGTTTCCATGGCGTGTGCACTTGAAATGATTTAATCTGTAATATTTTATTTTCATGGCATTTATTATTCATCGTGCTAAGGATCGAAAATTTTATAAGTTGAAATAGATATTAATTTTAAAAGATAAAAAGAGAAGCTGTTAAATAGAGACCCTGGAAAAAAGTTCTGTGTACAGGTCATTCACAGAACAATTAATACTCATAAAAAGGAGGTACTATCATGACAGTCCCGGCATCCAGTCTTTCCAAAGAGGATAAGGAAAGGTACAACACCATTAACAGGGAAAACATTGATTTTTTGATGGATCGTAACAATTCCGTGAACCGATGGGTGATTGCTGACATGCTCCGCAGGACAGCATACCACTTTCCGGATAAAAAGGCACTTGTGTTCAATGATATTACACGTACCTATACCGGCCTTGAAAACGAATGCAACCAGGTGGCCAATGCCCTTGCAGATCTTGGTGTAAAAAAATATGACAGGGTTGCAATCCTTGCCCACAACACCCACCACCACGTTATCACCTGGATGGGATGCGCTAAAATCGGGGCCATTTACCTTGCGGTGAATTACCTCCTCCGGGGCGATGACATTGCCTATTGCATAAATCATTCTGAAAGTAAGGTCTTTATTGTTGAAGATTCCCTTTATCCCCAGGTAAAGGATGTTTTAAACAAAATGCCCTCTGTAAAAACCCTGTTATGGTCAAATCAGGGCACTGGCGAACAGGCTGCAGACAATTTTCTTGATTTTGACAACTGGTATAAAGCGTATCCTGCAACACAGCCTGATGTGGTCTTAAGAATTGAAGATCCTGTGCAGATGACCTACACCAGCGGAACAGAATCACTTCCAAAGGGGGTTATCATCAGTAACCAGTCCCTTATTGCAGAATACATGGGATGCATCATTGACGGTAAATACGACAGCAGTGATATCAATATCAATGCCCTTCCCATCTACCACTGCGCCCAGAGGGATGTGTTCATGAATCCTGTTTTCTGGATAGGCGGCACCAATGTTTTCATGGGGCCTGATATCGGTCTTATACTTAAAAATATTGCAGAATATAAAGGCACCATGTTTTTTGCCCCTCCAACTGTATGGATAGGCATGCTGCGTCATCCTGATATTGATAAATACGATCTTTCAAGCCTTGTTAAATGTTATTACGGGGCTTCCATAATGCCAAGGGAAATTTTAAAAGAACTATTGGAAAAATTTCCAAAAGCCGGGATTTACAATTACTACGGACAGACCGAGCTTGCCCCGTATCACACCATACTCAAGGCTGAAGATGCCATGGAAAAAATCGGATCAGCCGGCAGGGGCGGCATACACATGGAATCCATGATTGAGGATCATAACGGCAAAATCATAACAGATGTTGATGTACCTGGAGAGATCTGCGGCAGGGGACCCCATGTCATGACCATGTATTTCAAGGACCCTGAAAAAACGGAAAAAGCCATGGAAGGCGGGTGGTTTCATTCCGGGGATCTTGGTGTACTTGATGAAGATGCATATATTACAGTGGTTGACCGCAAAAAAGACATGATCAAAACAGGCGGAGAAAATGTTGCATCAAGGGAGGTGGAAGAGGCCATATATCTCCATCCCGATGTTGAGGAAGTTGCCGTTGTTGGAATAAGTCATCCCAAATGGGTGGAAGCGGTATGCGCCGTAATCAAGCTCAAGGCGGGAAAAACAGTCACCGAAGAAGAAATGATGGCACACTGCAAATCAAATCTTTCTCCTTTTAAAACACCTAAAAAAATTATCTTTGTTGATGAAATTCCAAAAACTCCAACCGGAAAAATTTTAAAAAGGGACATGAGGGAAAGCTATAAAAATATTTTTTAATAACGGCCATGCAAATAACCGGTATTTTCCAGTACGTATCCATTTATCTTGACTTATGCATTGTATTAATATTAGAGAAACAGTTTTCACAACAGAGAAAACGGACAAAAGGGCAAACATGATGCGTAAATTATTTTTTGGAAGTTCCCTGACAATATAATGGAATTAAAAACATTTAAATCAGATTTCATTCTCCTTGTTGTTGCATCCATATGGGGGCTTGCATTTGTTGCACAGAGAATGGGTATGGATTATGTAGGGCCCTTTACATTTAACGGCATACGTTTTGCCCTTGGAGGCCTTTCTCTTTTGCCCTTCATTGCCTCCGGCAGGAAAAAAAGAAAAATAAACCATACGCAATCTTCTGTACCTGCATTTAATGAAGTCCTTAAAGGTGGCATGCTTTCAGGTGCTGTCCTCTTTGCAGGTGCGAGCCTACAGCAGGTGGGTATGGTTTATACCACTGCAGGAAAATCAGGTTTCATAACAGGACTTTACGTGGTTATCGTACCGATAATAGGACTTTTCAGGAAACAAAAGGCTGGATTCGGTACATGGGCAGGAGCTTTTATGGGAGTTGCAGGGCTTTACCTGTTAAGTGTAACAAAGAATCTGACAATCAGTTTTGGTGATTTATTAGAATTTGCAGGAGCTTTCTGCTTTGCTTTTCATGTTATAATAATAGGAGAACTTTCACAAAGAATCGACACGGTGAGACTGGCATTTGTTCAATGCTTCCTGTGCTCCTCATTAAGCCTGATTATAGCTGTTCTTTTTGAAAAAATAACACTTAACGGTATATGGATGGCAGGGATTCCAATAATTTACGGGGGTGTTTTTTCCGTTGGAATTGCCTATTCACTGCAGATTTATGGACAGAAGAACAGCCATCCCGCCCATGCTGCAATTCTCATGAGCCTTGAATCCGTGATCGCGGCGCTGGGAGGCTGGCTGATCCTCAATGAAGTTCTCTCATCCCGGGCAATTACCGGATGTATATTGATGATGACAGGAATGCTTGTCTCCCAGCTTTATTCCTATCTTATTCCCGGCAAAACAAAAGATAAATGACATATTTAAATTTTTCACTTCAGGAATTGACATTTCTGAAATAATTATACACAGTGTTGAATAGTGTGAAAAAAATCAAAATGTGACCTGCAGCTATTTTCCAAGTGTCTTTAAAGCCTTCTCAAGCTTTTCCGTTATGATGTCAGACGCTGCGGCCGCATCCATGAGCAGGGCTGCAGTATCGGAGAGATTTTCATTTTCAGCTTTTTTAGCCCAGGATATATAGTTGTCTTTGTGACTGTCATTGTGCTCTATCCAGTGCTGGAAAAGAACCAGCAGTTTTTCCTCAAAACTAAGTTCTTTTCCAGTATTTTTGTGCTGGTCATGACCATGGTGATCATGACCGTGTGAGTGAGTATGGGAATGGCCATGATGATCATGCTCGTGCTTATGGGAATGGATACCGTCATCATTTTCGTGAATATGATTATCTGCGTGCTGAAGATTATTTTTACTCATTAAAATACCCCTTAAAATGTTCTTTTAAAATTTCAGTTTTTAAAGGAGTTTCAGGAAGAGGCCCCCACTCATGCAGGGCATTCATTTCAATTCCTCTGTTAATAATGGATACAGGTCTGTCCGAAGATACAACAACAGCAATAATGTTTTTCTGTTCAGCGGTGAATCTCAGAGATGAATTGTAACGCGCACCCCTGGCCATATTTTCACCCTGTATGGATTTTCCGTCAAGAAGGCATGCAAATCCCCGCAGGGATATGCTTGAAGCCAGTATATGAAGCGCCCCGTCAATCTTGGCCAACGCACATGCGAGATCAAGGTTGTGCGGATCAAGAAGATCAATACATGGTTCTATAAGATGACCGGCAAGCCTTGCAGGAACAGCATTTAAATCAATTATCAATGTGCAGCCAAATCTTTTAGTCTCAGCAGCATGAACAATAAAACCAATGGTTTTCAAAAGATCTGCCGCCGTTTCTTTTGGGATATCTGCCTGTAAAAGCAGTTCCTCAAGCTCCACAAGTTTTGCCCTTTTTGCCGAAGAATGGAAACTCCCATCATAAAAACTGCATATCTTTGTCCCCTGAAGCTTTATAAAACCATAGTCTCCATGAAAATTAGCTGTAATGGCATAATCCGGAATATCAGAATTTGATATCCCTATTATTGTTTTTCCATCGGACACAAGCTCTCTATTGGAACGTTCCACTGCAAGCAGTAATTTCCTTATATGTTTTGCATTGGAAAGCGATGGACGTTCATGTTCCTGTATTTTGGTTATGAATTCGATTTCTTCGAGGTCTTCAGGGTCCATGAAAATAATAGTACCCCTTGACCATGCGCCCTCTTCTTTTGTTTTGGAAATTTTAAGTATGGTGTCAAGGATTGAGTAGGTCTTCAGCTTTGTTGGGTGTTCCAGAAGATTATCTCTTACTTTGACAATATGATCGTTAATTGCATGGGTGGAATATTTCTGCAGCACATGACCCGAGGTGTTGAACGTCATCACACCTGATGAAAAATCCTGGGCCATCAGCCATCCTGCATGTTCAAGCCATCTTTCAGTGGGATAAATTGAGCACATGTCAGGATGATGTTCAGTAAACCACATTTGATAAAAAAGGGAATGGGAGCTTCCGCCAAAACTGATCAGACCCGGCATATTCAGACTGCCTGTTGTGAGAAATTTTCCCCTTGGCTGTTTTGCAAGGGCACTTGAAATTGCCTGGCGCCATGCCGGAATGTCTGAATAAATTTCTTGAAGCCTTTGTTCATGCCCTTTTAAAAGATCCTGCGGGTCATAAATACAAAGATCATCTGAGGGTTTTATGGCGTAGATAAGCGCCACACGACTTGTTTCGGAAAAATGAGACAACCCTTCAACAACACCGTTGAATATATTAAAAATGCAAATATTAGTCGGGCTATTTTCTTCCATCTATTTTTCTTGGGGTCCATAATGCTCAAATTTTTGAATAACTCTGTCCATTTCATCATTGGAAAGAATAACAGGTTTTCCTATACTCTCTGCCTGATAGCACAATCTTGCAACAAATTCAATCTCTTCTGCAGTATTAAATGCCTTTGTTAATGTACTTCCAACGGAAACAAGTCCATGGTTGGCAAGAAGAACGGCATTTGATCCGCCAATGGAAGCATTAATATTCTCTGCAAGTCTGTCACTTCCAAAGGTGGCGTAGGGTGCAATGGGGACTTTTCTGCCTGCAAATCCCACAAGATAATGTACCGCAGGAATTTCTCTGTTGAGGCAGGCAAAGGTTGTTGCATAGGCTGAATGTGTATGTACCACGGAATTGATATCTTTTCTTTTTTTATAAAGTGAGATATGGAATCCTGTTTCACTTGAAGGTTTTCCATTTCCTTCAACTATTTCTGCATCAAAAGAGATGACAAGGATATCTTGCGGTGTAAGCAAAGGATAGGCAATTCCACTTGGGGTAATTGCAATAAGCTGTTTTTTTCTGTTAAAACAGCTCAGGTTTCCACCTGAACCGGTTGTCAAACCGGCATCCAGCATTCTATTGCCAAATTTTACTATTTCTTTTCTTTCTTTTAAAAGCAGCATAATAAAATAAGTGATACACTTCCAAGGGATACATTTCAAGTAATTTTGCATTTTCAACAATAAATAACCATACAATATTTTTTAAGCCAATATTTTCCAGGCCAATATTTTCCAGGCCAATATTTTCCAGGCAATGGGATCATCAATAATAATGCTATTGAAAATTGTTACAACAACTGATATGGAAACATTGATAAAAAGATATCAGGGAGACATATAAAAATGGGAGAAAAACAGATTCAACTTATTGGTTATGCAATTGCTGCTATTTGTATTGTATTTTTTATTGCAGGTTATTCATATCCTGTTTCCGCTGAGACGGGATATGTATCAGATATGCTTCTCCTTACGGTACGGGAAGGCCCTGACAACAATTCCAAAGTGTTAAAAACACTTAGAAGCAGTGATACAGTTGAAATTATTGGGAAACAGAATAATTACCTTAAAATTAAAACCAGCGACGGCATTACCGGATGGGTTGAACAGCAGTATATCACCAATACTGTTCCCCAGATTTTAATCAACGCAGCTCTTAAACGAAAAATAGCCATACTTGACAAGAAAAACAAAACTCTTGCAGATAATAATCTTCTTCTTAAAGAAAAAATAAAAAATATGGGAAAGGATTTAAAAATAAAAATTTCTGAAATCAATTCTTCCCTGCAAAAGAAAATCATGGAAAATAATAAAATAAAATCTGAATTTGACCAGGAAAAAGCCAAATATGATTCACTTTTAAATGATACAGGCGGAGGCTCACTTAAAATTATAGAAAAAAATAAAGTATTAAAACAAAAAAATGATGAGCTTTCCAAAAAAATTGATAAATTAACAAAAAACAATGAAAACTGTCTTAAAACAGGTATGATTAAATGGTTTCTTGCAGGTGCAGGCGTACTATTTACCGGCTGGCTCATTGGGCATAGTATCAGGAGAAGCAAAAGATCTTCAGGTGGATTACTTGGATAAAAGCAGATCCGGGATCGGGATCAGAACCAGATCGGCCTCATGGCTGTTTTATTAAAAGTTAAAGGAGATTAAAGTAAGAATGGTATTACCTGATTGCAGAGAAACATTAAATTTTAATAAAAAAGAAATAACCATCTATAATATTTCAAACCTGGAAAGCCATGGTACGGCGGATATAAAAAGACTGCCTTTTTCCATAAGAATTCTCCTTGAAAATATCCTGCGAAACAAAGACGGCAAGGTTGTGACAGATCAGGACATTGTAAATATTACATCCTGGGGTATGAACCATGTACAGGATGGTAAAGAAAATTCCGGAAAAACTGTCATGGTTCCCTACCATCCGGGAAGAGTTTTGATGCAGGATTTCACGGGCGTACCGGGAGTTGTGGACCTTGCTGCTATGCGTGATGCTTTAAAGGATGCAGGTGGAGATCCTGAAAAAATTAATCCCTCGGTACCCGTTGATCTGGTGATAGATCATTCCATTCAGGTTGATTTTTTTGGAAGAAAAGATGCTGCAGAACTTAATGTTGAAAAAGAATATGAAAGAAATTCAGAACGTTATAAATTGATCAAATGGGCACAGAAAAGTTTTGACAATTTCAGGGTGGTTCCTCCGGGCTCGGGGATATGCCACCAGGTAAACCTTGAATATCTCGCAGATGTTGTCACAACAAAAAAAATAAATAACACCCTTGTTGCCTGTCCCGACACACTTGTGGGAACCGACTCACACACAACCATGATAAATGGTCTTGGTGTGCTTGGATGGGGAGTCGGGGGAATTGAAGCGGAAGCTGTAATGCTTGGGCAGCCTTATTTCATGGTTCTTCCTGAAGTTATCGGAGTAAAACTCACTGGTAAACCCGCTGCAGGGGTGAGTGCAACGGATATTGTGCTTTTTATAACCCATATTTTAAGAAAAGAAAATGTGGTTGAAAAATTTGTGGAATTCACAGGACCGGGATTAAAGGATCTTTCCCTTGCGGACCGTGCCACAATTGCCAATATGTCTCCTGAATATGGTGCCACCATGGGGTTTTTCCCGGTTGATTCAAATACTCTCAACTATCTTGAAATGACCGGCAGAACAGAGAGCGCCGGACTTGTGGAGGCGTACTGCAAAAAATGCAGCCTTTTTTCAACGGGAGATGAAAAAATTGAATTCACAAAAATCGTTGAAATTGACCTTTCCTCAGTCAAACCCTGTATAGCCGGGCCTTCAAGACCCCAGGACAACTTAGTCCTTTCACGTGTTAAAAATAATTTTAACGAGGTGTTCTCAAATCAATTCTCCTCTGAAACTGATAATCCTCCGACAGGTGAAGAAAAAACCGATACTCCGGGAGAAAAAGCAAAGGGTCTTGTAAACGGAAGCCTGGTCATTGCCGCAATAAGTTCCTGCACGAACACTTCCAATCCTTTTGCCATGATTGGGGCTGGAATTGCCGCAAGAAATGCTGTCAGCAAAGGGCTTAAAATTCCTGAATTTGTCAAAACATCCCTTTCCCCGGGATCAAAGGTGGTTAAAGATTATCTTGAAGATGCAGAACTGATGCAGTACCTTGACACCTTGGGTTTTAATATTGCAGGTTTCGGGTGCATGACATGCATTGGCAACAGCGGCCCCCTTGATTCTGAAATTGAAAAGACAATTAAAGATAATAATCTTGTTGTGGCGGCTGCTGTTTCGTCAAACAGAAACTTTGAAGCAAGGATACATCAAAGCGTCAAGGCAAATTATCTCATGTCCCCTGCCCTTGTTATCATGTATGCCCTTGCCGGACGTATCACAATTGACCTGGAATCAGAGCCGGTTGGATATGATTCCGCAAATGGGAATCCTGTCTTTATGAAAGATATCTGGCCTGATTCCACGGAAATTGAAAAAACCGTTGCAAAGCATGTTAAATCACAGTTTTTCACGGATGAATATTCCAATATTTTTAAAGGCGACAAACTGTGGCAGAAGCTTGGTGCTGAAAAAACCAGGACATTTCCCTGGGATCTGAAATCGATGTACATACGGCAGCCTTCGTTTTTTAATAATTTTTCATCTGAGTTACCGAAAACCGATGATATTGAAAAGGCAAGAGCTCTTCTTGTTCTCGGCGATTCCGTTACCACGGATCACATTTCACCTGCAGGCGCCATTCCTTCTGATTATCCTGCAGGGAAATACCTTGTTGCAAACAATATTAAACAGGCTGATTTTAACTCCTATGGTTCAAGACGGGGAAATCATGAAGTTATGATGCGGGGGACTTTTGGCAATATCAGGATAAAAAATAAACTTGTTGATGAACAGGGAAGTTTTACACTTATGTTTCCCGAAAGAACCATTGAATCTGTCTTTGATGCATCCACGGCCTACCGGAAAAAATCCATACCCCTTGTTGTGCTTGGAGGAAAAGAATACGGAACAGGTTCTTCAAGGGACTGGGCTGCAAAGGGCACTGAACTTCTCGGGGTAAAAGCCGTTATTGCATCATCATTTGAAAGAATCCACAGGAGCAACCTTGTGGGTATGGGAGTGCTTCCACTTGTGCTGAAAAAAGAAAACACCTGGGACAGTCTTGGTATAGACGGAAGTGAATTGTTTGAGATCACAGGACTTTCAAATATGAAACCGGGCAGTGAATTAAAAATAAAAGCTGTCAAAGATGATAAAACCATAATTGAATTTTCAGTTATATCAAGGCTTGATACAGATATTGAACTTGAATATTACAAAAACGGCGGCATACTGCCATATGTTTTGCGGGAATTTTTAAAATAACGACTGCAAGAACGTCATTAATATAGTCATGGGTCGTTATGGCGAACACAAGGAAGGGCTAATTCAAGGACGAACACGAGGGCGGACACGAGGTTCGCCCCTACTAATTGCATTTCTGGTTCAGCCTGAATGATTCATTGAAAATATCTAACAGTTTTACGTTCTGTTTTGCCATCATGACGCAGTTACCGCTGATTGCATAGAATAATATGCTCAAGCGTGTTTTTGAGGAGTCATTGCGGATTCTTTCGATCTGATTTGCATTATAATCATCAACAAGTTCCCTTAAATAGAAAAACTGCTCCACTGCATCCTGACAGTCAACAATTTTCTTGTTGCGGAAAGAGGTCTCAACTAATAAAAAATTGTTCAGGAAAATTTTCTTAATCTCCTTAAGTTCCAGGATCTGTTCATTTAAAAGCCCCTTGTGGTGATTCCCCACATGCATTGCGGCACGAATTACAATGTCCCTGTGGCCGTCGGTGAGCTTCTGAAGCCGCCTTATGATCTGGTAATAGTTGTATGACACCTTGTCGTCTTCTTTGGATAACAGCCTCAACACCTTGAAAATATTAGCTATTATTATATTGGTACTTTTCTGAAAATGTCTGGTCTGCATCCTTTCCTGCCTGAGCCTGTCAAGATCCTCATCAAACAATGCATCAAACACGATATCCAGTGACTTTCTGATTTCCATCAGCAGAAAGGCAAGATGGTCAAAGGTCTGAGAAACGGATTCATGAAAATCCTTTACATTATGCAGATTATATATTTTTCTATCCTTTTTGTTTTTTTCATGCTGCGTATGTGTCCTGTGATTTTTTCTGATCATATAGACTGCAAATACCGATAGAATAAAAAATCCGGGTATTTTAAGATAGGACAGGATGTTTGCAAAGATAAATGCGACAATAAAGGCAATAAATGCTGTCATGAACCAGCCACCTATGACGGTCAAAACACCTGTAACCCTGTAAACAGCACTTTCACGCCCCCATGCCTGATCTGAAAAGCTTGTGCCCATTGCAACCATGAAAGTTACATATGTGGTTGATAAAGGAAGTTTCATGGATGTTGCAAAGGAAACAACAGCGCTTGCAACCATAAGATTAACAGAGGCCCGTAAAAGATCAAAGCATGGTTTTTCCGCTGTGGAAACAACGCCTGATTCACCTGCAGGTGAAAGCCTGCGGGCAATGATCTGCTTCAGGGCTTCAGGAGCAGCGGAGCTGACTGTTTCCAGAAGGGAATCAAAAAGGCTGACAATTCTTCTGGAAAGCCATATGGATTCAAATTTTTCTGTCCCCTCATCCTGCTGTCCCAGGCGGATTTCGGTTTCTGTTACGGATCTTGCTTTTTTTGATACGCAAAGGGTTATCACCATGACAAGTCCTGCAAGAAGCATGATATATGTCTGGGAATGAACCTTGTGGTTCAAGGCCTCCATTGTTACATGGAGAGGATTAGATGATGCGATTGCACTTTGAAGAGCATTAAGGCCAGCAAGGGGAACCCCTATGAAGTTCACAAGATCATTGGCTGCAAAAGCCATGGCAAGTGCAAATGTCCCGATGAGGACAATGGGTTTTAAAATATTTACCTTGAAAAATGATATCAAAATCTGGAAAATAATTGCAGAGGCAATAAAAAGCCCCACCATTATGGTCAGTGAATTATTATTTATCCAGTTCACGGTTTCAGCTGACATAAAGGTGGTTCCCTTTGCACCTTTAACCAGGATAAAAAAAGTAATTGCCGTCATTGCAACCCCACCCCATAACGCACCGTATCTTTTGAGTCTTCTGGCATAGTCAAAGGTGAATATCATCCTTGAAATAAACTGGGCCACAGCGCCGGAAATAAATGCCACAATAATTGATAAAAGAATACCGCCCACAATGGTTATGGCTTTGGCAGTGTTGATGTAATCCCACAATGCCATGTTGCTGTCAGGGGAAGCATTTATCTTGATGACAGAAAGTGCAACAGCAGCGCCTAAAAGTTCAAAAACAATTGATACCGTTGTTGAAGTGGGAAGCCCGTGGGTATTGAAAAGATCAAGCAGCAGAATATCCGTTATCATTACAGCAAGAAAAATGGTCAGAAGATCCGGCATGGTAAAAAAGCTGGGATGAAAGATACCTTTTCTCGCCACTTCCATCATACCGCCTGAAAATGTAACTCCTGCAAAGATTCCAAGGCTTGCAACAACCATTATAATTGAAAAGGGGGCAGCTTTTGATCCTATGGATGAATTTAAAAAATTGACAGCGTCATTGCTGACTCCGACAACAAGATCAACCACGGCAAATATCAGCAGCATGCCAACAATTATATAACACAATTGAAGATTCATAATTTATTCTCTCTTTTTTTTGAGACTCCTCTTTTTTTGAGGCTCTTCTTAACCTTTCCTGATTTTTTTTTCAAGAAGCTAATCAAACGCTAACACAATTCTAACAATATCAGGATAATTTTATCACCAGATCATATATTTTTTTCCTGGGCATACCGGTTTTTTCTGCAATCATTTTTGCAAGCCTTGATGTACCCTGC
>WGCX01000134.1 GCA_015493575.1 Desulfobacteraceae bacterium
ATCTCCAGGAGGCAGGCCGTGCAGGAAGGGACAACAAGCCTTCCGAGTGCATTCTTCTATACGAGCAGGAGGATATTGAAAACCAGTTTTCCTTAAACGCCTATTCAAAACTTTCCATTAAAGATATAAAAAAAATTCTCAAGATTTTAAAGAAAAGAGGGGCTAAAACACCTGAAATAATAATCACCCCCGGTGAAATCATGCGTCTCATCGGCGGCCGGGATTCCGATAATATCAACGATGCAAAGGCAAGAACAGGTGTTGCATGGCTTGAAAGAAAAGGCTTTCTTGAGCGCTCATTTAACCGCACCCTTTTTTTCACGGGCACTCCCGTTGTAAAAGATATGGATGAGGCAGAGAAAAAGATTGAAAAGCTCAATCTGTCAAAAACCATGAAAGCCATTTTTATCACAATACTTGAGTTTTTATTCAACGCTGAAAAAAATCAGACCATTTCAGCCGATGACATCTGTGCATCCCTTGGCAGAATAAACAATCTGCCTGAAAAATATTCTGATTCCCGTGCGATCATTTCCCTTTTATCGGATATGGCTGAGGCAGGGCTTATCAGGGAAGGAATTGTCATGACAGCCTTTGTAAAACCAAAGGGAAGCAACAGTTCTTTAAAAACCCTTGGATATCTTTCAGATGTGGAAAAACAGATAATTGACATAATGGAGGAGATGGCGCCGGAATCATGGCTTGAACCTGACAGGCCCGATGTTTTTAATATCAGGTTGATGTCCCAATTACTAAAGGATAAGGGCTTTGACAATGTCAATTCTGATACCGTTGAAAAAATACTCAGATCCATTGCAAATGACAAGGGGAAAAACCTTGGCAAAAGCATGAAGATCACCGGCAGAAAGGGTATGGATAAACTCTATGTGTATGTTAAATTTTCATGGCAGGATATAAGAAAAAGGGTGGAACTGCGGCACCAGGCCTCGCGCATTATCCTTGATGCAATTATTCAGCGCCTGCCCCTTAATTTAAGAAAAGGCCGGGCCGAGGTTTTATCCCAGTTTTTCATATCCGATATCATGAAAGCCTTTGAAATGGACCTTTTTCTCTGTCAATTTACAGGCGACACAAAATTATTGATTGAAACAAGTCTCTTGTACATGCATGACGTGAAAATTATTACCCTGCAGAACGGCCTTGGAGTGTTCAGGCAGGCAATGACCCTTGTCATGCTCCCTGAAAGCAGAAAAAGGCGGTACACAAAAGGGGATTATGAACCTTTATCCCACCACTATGCCCAGAAAAATGTCCAGGTTCATGTCATGGAAAAATTTGCAAAGCTCGGTCTTACAAAGATCAAAACCGCACTAAATTTTGTCAGTGATTATTTTGCATCTTCCTGCGATGCCTTTATCAACAGATATTTTCAGGGCCAGAAAGAGATCATTCAGACCGCCATGACGGAAGAAGCCTATAAAAAAATCATCCAGTCCCTTGAAAACGATATCCAGGAGGCAGTTGTTGCAGCACCCCCTGAAAAAAACATTCTGGTTCTTGCAGGACCGGGGTCAGGAAAGACAAAAATAATAGTGCACAGATGTGCATGGCTGATCAAGGCGAAATCCATTGATCCTTCCTCAATTCTTATTTTATGCTTTAACCACCAGACCATGCTTGAGTTGAGAAAAAGAATCAAAAAACTTGCAGGAAAAAGCGCAAATTCCGTGACTGCCATGACCTACCACGGTTTTGCCATGCGCCTTGCAGGCAGATCTTTCTTAGGAAAATCTTTTGTGGGAAAATTTTTTTTGGGTTCCACAGGATCTGTACCCAATGTTACAGGCTATGCATCGGGTCTCACAACCCCGGCATCCGGTTCCACGATTCCTGTATCCGGTTTCGCGAGTACGGTAAATAGTGATGCTGGCCATCCTGTTTCATCAAAATCTCTTTTCCGTTCATCAAGGGCTGCCAGCGCTGCTGTGGATACGTCAAATCCTGTGGCAGGCTCAACACCCATGGCAGGCACAACATCCACTTCAGCAGGAAATGTAAATTTTAATCATATAATTGACGAAGCCCGGGAAATATTAAACGGAGACAGGCCGCTTCCAGGCCTTGAACCATCCGAGGCAAGGGAATATCTGCTTGCATCCTACCGGTATATTCTTGTGGATGAATATCAGGATATTGATGAGAGCCAGTATCGGTTTATTTCAGCTCTCACCGGCAGACTTGAAAAAGACGGTGAATCAAAAATTTCCATCATGGCCGTGGGAGATGACGACCAGAGCATATACGGGTTCCGCAACGCAAGTACGGAATTTATTAAGCAGTTTAAAATGGATTACAATGCGGAAACCTTTTATCTTGTTGAAAATTACAGATCATCATACCCCATTATCCAGGCATCTGCCTCGTTGATTGACTTAAATAAAAGCAGGATGAAAAAAGGCATTAAATGCAGAATCAATAAAAAAAGAAAATTCCTTGAACAAAATTATCAGGATATTGAGAAAAAAGATCTTGTAAAAATTGTTTCAGCAGATGATATCGAATCCCAGGCGGTTTTTGTTGCAGAATATATAAAGACAATGATGCTTGAAAATCCGAAAATAAGTGCCAGTGATTTTGCAGTTATTTCACGCCGGGGAATTTCATATCCTGTTCTTGTTGCCGTGAGAATGGCCCTTGCAAGGGAAAATATCGATTTCTGCTATTCCATTAAAAACAGCTCCGGTTTTCCAATGTTTAAAATCAGAGAAATCCAAAATTTTATCCGTTTTCTTGATGAATATAAAAATAAAAGTTTACGTCCCTGCGATCTGAAGCAGGAAATTCTTGGAAAGTTTAATACAAAAAATCTTTTTGTGAACCAGAACACTTTCGTAAACCAGATAGAACAGATACTTGAATCGTGGTGCACAATTAACAGCGATATGGAAATTTCCGTTTCACTTGCAAAGGATTTTGTCCTTGAAACCCTTGTTGAAGAAAGGCGGGAGCATAAAACAGGAACAGGGGTGTTTTTAGGAACGGTTCACAGTGTAAAGGGTATGGAATTTCCCTTTGTATTTATACTTGACGGCGGCTGGAAACAGGGAAAAACAAGCGAAGATGCAGAAGAGGAACGAAGGCTTTTTTATGTTGGAATGACAAGGGCAGAAAAAAGTCTTTTCCTGTGCAGCCTTGAAAACACCTTTAATCCCCATGTCAAAAGTTTAAAAGGCAATGATTTCATGGATGAAATAAAGGCTAAATCCTGTAGCATTGCTCAGTTTTCCAATGAATTAACGGTTTCCATTCTCGGCATGGCCGACCTTTATCTTGATTTTCCGGGATTTTTCCCAAAAGAGCATGAAATTCACAAAAATCTGTCCTGCCTTGAAACAGGAGAAAAGGTGAGCTTAAAGGAAATAAAACACAGAATCTATATTGTAAATCAAAATCAGGATATTCTTGCACTTCTGTCTAAAAAAGGAATAAAAAAATGGAAGCCCCTGATTAACAACATTTTAAACGCCAGGGTGCTTGGTATTGTCCAGCGAAAATACAGAAAAGAAGACAAAAAATTTTCCGGAAAAATCAAAACAAAATCATGGGAACTTCCCATTGTGGAGATTCTCCATAATTAGTGCCTTACCCCTGAATTTCTGCAATAAAAAACAAGAAATTGAGGCAGACACATGGGTTGCGGGCATCGCCCGCTTTAGCCTTGATGTCTTATTCTATTTTAAGCAGGAGTAGATGTTTTTTTCTTCATACTTGAAACAAAGCACACCTTGTGTCATATTATATTAACCTCGTTGATGATAGTTTTGTTGTGTAAATTCATTCTATCTTATTGATTTATCAAGTCAACGAGGTTTTTCATTTTTTTTGATGGTGGATTCAGAATGGTTGGAACAAGGCTTAAACTGAAAAAGTAAGATAAAGATCACAATAAATCATTTGTGCAGGGATTTTTCTCCGAACTGATTGCTTGGGTTGCATTTCTATACCTGAAAAATTATTCAAGAATCATGTGCAGTTTTATAATTCTTTGAAATTCAGAACATTTTCGACTTCCTTTATTAATGAAGTGAGGTATTATGGGGGTATTCTTATGTACGATTATTAATGAAGTGAGGTATTACGGGGGTATTCTTATGTACGATTATCCAGATGGGAATTATTACAATGTAAGTGACAGGTCGATTGTATTTCTCAGTGTACAGGAGACACACGAGCCCATTTTTATGGAAAAAGGTAGGTTTGTCGGTGAAAAATAGAAACACTGTAGCAGTTTTGCTGGCTGCCTATAACGGAAAAGCATTTATAGACGAACAGCTTGACTCAGTCCTTAATCAACGTGGAGTATATATGCACTTATTTATTAGTGTTGATTTATCAACAGATGGTACTTATGAAAGGTGCAAAACATTTGAAAAAGAGCATGAGAATGTCACTGTTTTACGATATGGAGAGCGTTATGGTAGTGCGGCTAAAAATTTTTTCCGATTAATAAAGGATGTAGATTTCTCTGCATATGACTATATTGCTTTTGCAGATCAAGACGATATTTGGCTTTCGGATAAGCTGTCTCATGGAATAAAGCAAATGAAAAATAATAATGTAGGGGCTTACTCTGCAAATGTTATTGCTTTTTGGGATGAGGGGCGTGAACAATTAATTGATAAATCTCAGCCACAAAGAGAACTTGATTATTTATTTGAGGCGGCAGGCCCTGGATGTACTTATATGTTTACGAATAAAATGGCGCATCTTATCAAGGGTTACTTAAATCAATTCTCCGAATTGGATGATTTTGTTCTCCATGATTGGTTGTGTTACGCAATTTTGAGACATAAAAAATATAGCTGGTTTATCGACTCTGTTCCTAAAATGAGGTATAGACAGCACGGTACTAATCAAGTGGGAGCTAACGCTTCTTTGAAGGGGAAAATGCATCGAATGCACTATATCCTATCCGGTGAAACATTTGATTCCGTAAAACTTCTTATTGATGTTCTGGATATTTCTTCTGTAGATATTTCATCGAGAAAAGGATTACTTAAACTGGCTTTTAAGGCAAAACAATTACGGAGACGTAGATTAGATCAGGTTTTTGCTTTTATTGCCTTACTTTTATATACAATAAAAGGTCCTGATATATGAATGTTGTGATTACTGCAGGGCGGTATAGAAAAATATAATATGAAAAAGGTTCTTGTGACAGGTGGTACTGGGGTTGTTGGAAAGACTCTGGTTAAACAGCTGATTAAAAAAGGCTGTGATGTCCGGATTTTAACGAGGCACAAGTTCCATGCAGGTGCCGGAAATTTTATTGATTTGACCACTTTTTCCGGAAAAGATCAGGGAGCTCTGAACGGAAAAGATCATAGTCTTTCAAAGATAGAACTGTTTTCCGGGGATATAAGGGATGCTGATGCCCTTGCCCGGGCAGTGAAAGATGTGAGTACAGTGTTTCATCTTGCAGCGGTGCTTGATAATTATTCCTTGTCCCGAAAGGATCATTTTCAGGGGAAAAATTTGTACGATGTTTACAGAGAGGTAAATGTAAAGGCAACTGAGATGCTTGTAAAACAAGCTTGTAAAGCAGGGGTGGACCGTATTGTGTTTTTCAGCTCAATTTCCGTATATGGTAAAAACGGAAGAGATAATTTCGCAGATGAAACGACTCCTTTTTGTCCCGATTCTCTTTATGCTGTTTCAAAAGCTGAGGCTGAAAAGTATGTACTTGCAGGTATTAATCATAAAAAACAACCCATTGGTGTTGTTTTAAGACCAGCCTCCGTGTATGGCCCGAGAGAGAAAAAAAATTATACAAGGCTTATAAAAATAATGCAGCATGGTTTTTTTGTAACAGTGGGTAAGGGCAGAACAAAACGGACCCTCATACATGACCATGATCTTGCAAAAGCTGCAATTATTGCAGCAGAACATCCAAAAGCCCGTGGGAAAATATACAATGTTTCAGATGGCCGCGTTCATTCTTTAAATGATATCAGACAAGCCATTGCAAAGGCCCTTGATAAAAAATATGTTAATATCTGCATTCCTGAAAAATTGGTTTGTTTCCTGATTTTTCTGCTTGGAAAATTCATGAATGGAAGATCCATTGCTTCGGGATTGGAAAACATGGTGACTGATATGACCGTTTCTGCAGATAAAATCCAGTATGAATTGGGGTTTAAACCTGAAATGCAATTGGATGAGGGCTGGCAGGATGCAGTAAAAAGAGCTATATGATTTGACCTGGCTTTGCGGTTTTAATGAAAAATGCCTGGATTTTGTTATATTGACATAATAGAACATGTGTAATAGATTACAAGCCATTATTACTAACAGGACTATTATATGATGAATATCAGACATGAGCAGGAAATAAAGCAGTTCAGGGATCTTTTCACCGGTGAAGGTGTGGATGAATTCGAAAACAGATTCAAGATACTTGAAGTTTTTTTACGAATTGAACAACATGTTACAATTGAGGAACTTGTTGATCATCTCAGGCAGGATAAAATCTCCATGGAACCGGATTTTGTTAAAGAGACCATGGAACTTTTATGTGAATTTGGATTTGCAAGTAAACTTAAGCTTAACAATGGTCCTGTCCGCTATGAACACAGACATATCGGGCTTCACCATGATCATATGATATGTACAAAATGCGGCAAAATTATAGAATTCAGAGATGAAGCACTGGAAAAACAGCAGGTTCAGCTTGCAGCAGCCTATGGGTTTCATATGCTGCAGCATAAAATGATGATCTACGGTATCTGCTCGGACTGCCTGAAGAAAAGGGAGCTGATTATAAGTCTTGCAAGGGCAAAACAGGGTGAGCATCTTAAGATAGAAAGTTTTGCAGGAGGGCGGAAAGCTCAGATAAGACTTGCCTCCATGGGGTTGAGACCGGGAGATATTATAGATGTGGTATCAACACAGGGAGGAGGCCAGTCAGTTATCGCTTCAGGTGAAAAACGTTTTGTTATCGGCCAGGGTTTATCGCGGAAAGTGATGGTCAAATATACTGAAGATTCACAGTCTTTCGGTGGCCATGATATTGATGATTGTGCAGGTGTCAAGCCTGTAAAATCAATGTTGCTAAGTGAAATGAAGCAGGGGCAGGAAGGGATCATTGCCCGGGTAGGGGGGCATGGTGTTTTGCGGCGCAGGCTCCTTGAAATGGGTATTAACAGGGGAACAAAGGTACATGTTGAAAAATATGCACCCCTTAAAGATCCCCTTGAAATAATAATAAAGGGATACCATGTTTCACTGAGGGTTGAAGAGGCATCCCATATTACCATTGAGAACATCGTCCGGGAGAACAACAGTTGAAACAGCTTACCATAGCCCTTGCAGGTAATCCGAATTCAGGAAAAACAACTATTTTCAATGACCTTACAGGTGCCAGGCAGAAAGTTGGAAACTGGCCAGGGGTTACTGTGGAAAAAAAAGAGGGCAGGTTAAAGAAAAACGGGTATGACCTTAAAATTGTGGATCTTCCCGGCACGTACAGCCTTACACCATTTTCCATGGAGGAGATTGCAGCAAGGGATTTTATTTTAAATGAAAAACCCGATGTTGTTGTAAATATTATTGATGCTGCCAATCTTGAGAGAAGTCTTTTCCTTGCCATGCAGATAGTAGAACTTGACAGGCCCGTTGTTTTTGCGCTTAATATGGCTGATCTTGCAAAATCCAAAGGAATGGTCATAGATACGGAAAAACTTTCTTTGCTTTTAAACCTTCCTGTGGTTTTCACCGTGGCCAACAAGGGTAAGGGTATAGATGATTTAATTGACACGGCTGTTAATGAGGCAGAATCCTTTCCGGATGGTAAAAAGGGCCGCAAGGTTATATACAACAGAGAAATAAATTCCATGATATCTCATCTTGTAGAGGAGCTTGACAGAGATTTTAAGGAATTGATAGTCTATCCCAACCGCTGGACAGCCATAAAACTTCTTGAAGATGACAAGGTTGTAAAAGAAAATTTACAGCAGATATCAAAAGAAAGAGCAGCTGTGATTTTAAAGCACAGTGAAGAATTCAGACACCGAATTGAAGACCTTTTCCAGGATGATCCGGAAATTGTGCTAACCGATGAATGCTACGGGTTCATTGCAGGAATTGTAAAGGAAACACTTCTCATATCTTCGAGAAAGAAAGCTGATATTTCAAGAAACATCGATCTTGTTCTTACAAACAGATTTTTAGGCCTTCCCATTTTTGTATTTTTCATATGGGTTATGTTCCAGCTTACCTTTTCCCTTGGGGCATATCCCACTGACTGGATCAATTCCGGTGTTTCTCTGTTTTCATCATTTCTTGGCAGCATACTTCCCAATGGCCTTTTTAAGGATTTGATTTTAAACGGTATTGTAGCAGGCATTGGAAGTGTAATTATTTTTCTGCCCAATATTCTCATACTTTTTTTCTGTATTGCATTGTTTGAGGATACAGGATACATGGCAAGGGCAGCATTTCTCATGGACCGTATAATGCACGTAATAGGCCTGCACGGTAAATCATTTATTCCAATGCTCATGGGTTTCGGGTGCAATGTGCCTGCCATTATGGCGGCACGCACCCTGGAGTCGAGAAAAGACAGAATACTTACCATTCTCATCACTCCCTTTATGTCGTGTTCCGCACGACTGCCTGTTTATATTATTCTCGCAGGTACTTTTTTCGGGGATAAGGCGGGAAGTGTTATTTTCGGGCTCTATATCACCGGAATACTTGTTGCGATAGCTTCGGGAAGACTTTTAAGGGCTACCCTGTTAAAAGGCGCTGATGCTCCTTTTGTAATGGAACTGCCATCCTATCGCATGCCAATGTTAAAAAGTCTGATGATACACATGTGGGACCGCAGCAGAATGTTTTTAAAAAAAATGGGCGGGGTGATTCTTGTGGGGTCCGTTGTTATATGGGCATTGTCAGCTTTTCCGCGAAATATTACTTTTTCCCGTGATTATTCAAAGGCAATTGACACAATTAAAAATGAAGTGTCCTCACAAATTTTATCATCTAAGGATAAGACGTTAAAGCAAAAATTAAAAAATGAGGCCAGAACAAAGATAGCGGAGATTGAAAAGAAAAGGGAGCAGGAAAGAGCTTCAAAATCATACATCGGGCAAATTGGAAGAGCTGTTGAACCTTTTTTTAAACCTGTGGGCATCGAATGGCGCTCCGGTGTATCTCTTATTGCAGGACTTGTGGCAAAAGAGGTTGTTGTCAGCACAATCGGGGTGCTTTACGGAGTAGGTGATAAAAACGACCCTGATGCTTTGAAAAATGCCCTTGTTCATTCCGGTATGACAGGGCTTTCCGCCCTTTCCATGATGATTTTTGTGCTTTTGTATATTCCCTGTATTGCAACGGTCACGGCAATATGGAAAGAAGCTTCCATGAACTGGGCATTTTTTACCCTTTTTTATACCACAATGGTTGCATGGTCAGCATCGTTTCTGGTATATCAGACTGGTTTATTACTGGGATTCATTTAAGGGAGACTTTTTAAATGAAAAAAAATATTTTGGAAAGTGGTGTGAAATCTGATGGAACAGGTTTCTCCTGTTCTGCCTGTTTTGCATTTATGCTGACAATTTTTCTGATTTCCACCTCAGCCTATGCGGCGCAGCGTTTAAGTATCACTTCAAGGTTAGCGAATATCCGTTCAGGGCCCGGATCCAAATATGAAGTTCTCTGGCAGGTGGAAAAGTATTATCCAATTATTATTATCAACAAAAAAGGAAACTGGTATCATTTCAAGGATTTTGAGAATGATACCGGATGGGTGCATAAATCCCTTGTGGGAAAAGTGAGAAGCGTAATAAGTATTAAGAATAAATGTAATGTCCGGTCAGGCCCAGGCTCAAAATACAATATTGTTTTTACTGTTGAAAAAGGTGTACCTTTTAAATTTCTTGGTAAAAAAGGCAATTGGTTGAAGGTTGAGTATATGGACGGAGACCGGGGATGGATATACAAGAGTCTTGTCTGGTAAGGCTGCACTTCTCCACTTTTCCAATAAGAGTTGGCTTTGAGCCTGCTTGCCTGATATTTGCCAGAATCTTTAAATTTTGAGGTGTTGTAACGCAGTTCTGATTTGCCTCATGGCAGTTATTTGAAAGCTTCTGATCAATTTGTTGTTTTTTGTTTTGTCCTGTGGTCATGGAAGTAATTCCTTATGTAATTGTTTAGTTTATTAATATTTTAGAGGTGAAAAATGGTAGATAAAATTTCGCGTGCACGTAAAAAAGAGCTTGAACAGCCCGATCCCTTTATGGAATCAATGCAGTCGGGAATTGATTTTTGTGTAAAACATAAAAAACAGGTGATCTGGATTGGAAGCCTGGTATTAATTGTTGTTATTGTTTTCTTTGGTACTATTTACAGTATAAGATCTTCAGAAGAAAATGCTTCGACTCTACTTGCCGAAACAATGCATATCTATAACAAAAGAGGTAAAGTAAAAGGATATGATGCCGTTAAAGGCAATTTTTCGAAAATTCTGGACAAGTATTCAAATACTGCAGCAGGCAGGCTTGCAAGGGTTGATTATGCGGCCATATCTTATAAAGCGGCAGATTTTAACAAAGCGCATTCACTGTACCTTGAGGCTCTTGATGATTTTAAAGATGATTCTGCAGTGAGAAATCTTTTACTGGCTTCCCTTGGACACACCTGCCAGGCTGAAAAAAAATATGATGAGGCAGACAAATATTTTAAAGAGATAACAAATGGCACATCCCCTTTGCTAAAGGCGGAAGCTCTGTTTAACATTGGAATGATAAATGTTACAAACGGCCATGAAAAAGAAAGTGTAAAGATGTTTAAGGAAATTGTATCAGAACATCCTGATTCCCTTTATAAGCCGCTTGCGGAAAACCGAATTGCAGGTAATTAGAGATCTGATTTTAAATTTCTGATAACGGCCATGAGGCCGATCTGGTAATTCTTAAACGGCCTCACAACAAATATGAAAACTTTTATTTAAAAAATTTTTACAGGAGTTTCTTATAAAATATTCGGCCAGACATTCCATCTTCCCACATTCTGGCTTTTTAAATAGCATGGGTATGCTTTTGCCGTTCCAAATAGAATAAAGAGGAGATGTCCGCAACTCATGTGCTGACCTGAATTTCCTGTTTTTTTTGGATTTGCCATTTAAAAAGGCTGCCAGGAAAGTTGACTGGCAGCCTTTTTAAAAAAAGGAGGAAAAAAGATGAAACTAACTTTTTTTGTTAGTATGCTATTTATTAAAGCAAATACCCTGCCACCCCATAGATAAATGTCGTATTATTTTTTTATTCTATTGGGCGTTTATCAGTTTAATATTGTAAAATCAGTTAGTTAACCTCATGGATTTTTTATGATTTTTCTCACATTTTTATTTTTCCGGATATTTTAGAACCATCCGGAGTTGATTATAGTTGATTATCTTACACTCAAAAGGACAGGAAATTTTTGCATTAGGTTTTGAACATACTGAAATCATACATATAAATGTATAAAAAATAATAGTTGAAAAAAGGAAACTTAAGATTGAAAAAAGGAAACCGAAGGATTGCACATATTCTATAACCCGTATTTCTTTATTTTTTTATTAAGCCCGCTTTTACCTATCCTGAGTATTTTTGCGGCTTCTGTCTGTACGTTGCCTGTAGCTTCCAATGCGCTTTTAATCATCTTTTTTTCAATGGCAGCAAGGGTCTCGGACAGGCCTGCATTTTCAGGAATCCCCTCCAATGGAGGATTTGAGGTTATGCCCTGCCTGAGCTTTACCGGCAGATCTGCCGGAGTAATATACTCTCCTCCGGACAGTATCACAGCCCGTTCCACCATGTTTTCCAGCTCTCTTATGTTACCTGGCCATGAATAGTCAAACATAAGTCTCGCAGCCTCTTTGGTAACTCCTTTCAAGGGATATTCCGTGTCATTTTCACGGGAGTATTTTTTAATAAAATGATTTACCAGCAGAGGAATATCCTCCTGTCGTTCCCTTAAAGGCGGCAGAACAGCTTTAACAACATTAAGTCTGTAGTACAGGTCTTCTCTGAATCTGCCCCTGTCAACTTCCTTTTCAAGATTTTTATTGGTTGCGGCAATGAGACGGAAATCAACCTTTATTGTCTCGGTTCCGCCAACCCTTTCAAAGGTTTTTTCCTGGAGTACTCTCAAAAGTTTTACCTGAATACTTGCTGGAATTTCTCCTATTTCATCAAGGAAAAGTGTGCCTTTGTGTGCAAGTTCAAACCTTCCTTTTTTCATGGCTGCAGCACCTGTAAAAGCTCCCTTTTCATGGCCGAAAAGCTCGCTTTCGAGGAGAGTCTCAGCAAAGGCTGAACAATTGACCGCTATAAAGGCTGCATCTTTTCTCGGACTGTTAAAGTGGATTGATTTTGCCACCAGTTCCTTTCCTGTTCCGCTTTCTCCCTCAATAAGAATGCTTGCACTGGCAGGCCCTATCTTTTGAATTGTCTCATACAGTTCCTGCATGGGACGGCTTTTGCCAATTATATTGCCAAAACTGTATCGTGTATTTATTGCATCGCGGAGCATGGAATTCTCCTGTACAATTTTATGAATTGACAGGGCTTTTCTGATATGAGCCACCAGAGTTTCATTATCAAAGGGTTTTAAAATAAAGGTGTAAGCTCCTTTTTCCATGGCTTCCACTGCCTTTTCAACACTTCCATATGCGGTCATTATGATAACGGGCAGATCGGGCATCATTGACCGTATCTGTTCAAGCAGTTCAATACCGTCCATTCCGGGCATTTTTACGTCTGTCAGAACAAGATCAATATAATCCTGTTTTAAGATATCAATGGCCAAAAGGCTGCTTGATGCTGTTAAAGGTGTATAGCCCTCGTCTTTTAGAATTTCTCCAATGATGGTGGGATAGTTTTTTTCATCATCAACAATAAGAATTTTTTCCATTGTTTAAGCCTCCTTTACCGGCAGAATAATTTCCACCTGGACACCGCCTGAACTTCTGTTGGATACTTTAATCTCACCCATATGCGATTCAATAATATTTTTAACGATACCAAGGCCTAAGCCCGTCCCCATCTCCTTTGTTGTGAAAAAGGGGTTCCATATTTTTTTTAAATCGTTATCTTTAATACCTTTGCCATTATCTTCAAAAATTAAGATTATGCTTTTATCATCAGAGAAAATACTTATGATTATTCTGCCACCGCCTGGCATTGCCTGGAAAGAATTTAAGATAATGTTTAGAAATGCCTGGTATAGCATTCCATGGTCAGCCATAATGTCAGGCAGATTATCACTGAATCTTTTTTCAATTTCAAAGTGGTTTTCCTCTATTTCAGTTTCAAGATAAGAAATGTTTTTTTCAATTATCTGTTCAACTCTGCAGGCTTTAAAATCAGGATTTCTTGGTTTTGCAAAATTTAAAAAGTCCTTTATTATATTGTCAAGTCTCATTGATTCTTCGACAATAATAGCGGGAATGGCACTTGAGGCATCCAATTTTTTCATTTTTTTCTGTAATAGTTCCGCTGAACTTTTTATTATCCCCAGGGGGTTGCGGATTTCATGGGAAATACCGGCAGTCATTTCACCTATGGCAGAAAGATGCTCTGCGCGTCTGAGTTTTTCTTCAAGTCTGAGTTTTTCTTCAGCACGTTTTTTCAGGATTAATTCTCCCTGCCTCACCACAAAAATAAGGACGAGAAGCAGAATCCCCATTACAAAAAAACATGTGCTTATCACGAGAATCTGCAGTTTAAAAATATCTTTGTAATTCTTAGAAAGATTCTGAACGATTTCAACTACTCCGAGAACAGGGCCCGAGATGGAAGAAAGCGGTCTTTCAGCCCTTATGGGAGCAAATGTTACAAGCCTTGTTTCTTCGGGGAAACCAAAAAAAAGTTCAAGCGCATTGCCCTGCTGCACAAGAGTTGATGTGGCTTTGCCTTGCATGGCCTTTTTAAATCCTGTTCCACCGGTATTTTTTATACCTATTTTTTTTTTATCAAGGCTGTAGGAAATAATATCTTTCATGTCATAAATGTTCACCATCTCCACATTAAAACTGTGCACCGTATTTTTTACGACTCTGTCCATTCTTTTATACTGGTTTTCTTCCCTTAGTCTTATTTTTCCATATTTAAGAACAACAGGAATGATGAACTGCAAAAAAACCTGGTGGTTGAGGTTTTCGATTAAAAGGTGGGCATAATCTTCGTTTTTGTGCTGAAGAAGATTTTTGACCCAGTGTACATTCACAGCAGCGATAACGATGGTTCCTGCAAACATCACAATTAAACATGTAAATGTGAAAAATTTAACCAGCCTGAATGGCCGTTTAACCTTGGTATTGTCCTTTTGAAGTTCCAAATATTTATATCCTTAGATTTCTTTAATTTTTTTAAGGAGTATATTATATTTATTGAATTAGTACAAAATAAAGTTTTATTTTTGTATAACTGATTGAAATAATGGATATATTTTTTATTTCTACTTAAAAAGACTCTTAAAGAATCCATCTGGCAGATGCGATATAAAATGTACAAATATTTATGAAACATACTGATTATACTTGACTTAACCGAAATTTCAGTTAATACTTCCCTCAAATCCCTGCAAAGGGTTTTTGTGTTTTGAATTTAAGAATTAAACCGGGCTGGTTCATTTTTTTACATTATTTCGATTTTCGATATTGAAAAAAGGATAAAATAAAGGCATATGGCTTTTCTGAAACACGATCACCTTATTGGACTTGATATTGGCTCTTCCATGATCAAGGTCGCAGAGTTTAAAAAAAAGGGTAAGGAATATGCTTTAAAAAAATTTGGATTTACAGAAACTCCACCTGAAGCAATTGTTGAAGGGAATATAAAGGATGCAGATGGAATCGCCCATGTCATAAAAAATCTTTTAAAAAAACATAAAATCAGGGAAAAAAATGTTGCAATCTCAACGGGTGGCTATTCTGTTGTTATAAAAACAATAAATGTTCCAACAGCTTCTGAAGATGAGCTTCAGAATTCGATTCGTATTGAGGCTGAACATTATATTCCATATGATATTGAAGATGTAAATATAGATTTTCAAATTCTTGGAACAAGTGAATTCTCGCCCAATCAGATGAATGTACTTCTTGTGGCGGTGAGAAAAGAACTTGTTGCTGAATATATGGATATGATTCATCTGACTGGCCTTAACCCAAGTATCATCGATGTGGATACATTTGCACTTCAGAATATTTATAAATTCATAAATCAAACCCGTGAAGGTGAGATTTCCATGCTTATTGATGTCGGGGCATCCAAAACATCTTTAAATATTCTCAAAGGTTTTTCCTCCATTATGATGAGGGATAAATCATCCGGCACTTTTCAGATCAGCGATGAAATCGTATCACGCATAAATTGTACACCTGAGCAGGCTGAAAATATTATTACGGGTAAAGATAAAACGCTGATGAAAGAGAGCGAAGTAAAAGAGATTAAATCTCAAATTGCCCGGCAGTGGTCTTCTGAAATTTTCAGTGTTGTTAATACTTACAGAACAAAATCTGATGAAGGACAGATAAACAGGATTTTTTTGTGCGGCGGCGGAGCTTATATTGAAGATTTTCCGGAATATCTCAGCTCAAAGACAGAAGCGAAAGTGTCTGTCTTTAATCCTTTTACAGGGATATTAATAGATGAAAAACGTTTTCCGCCTTCTTTCCTTACAAAAATCGCCCCACTTGCTCCCATTGCGCTTGGACTTGCCTTAAGAAGGGTGAATGACAAATGATACGTATTAATCTTTTACCATTTAGGGCAGCACGCAGAAAGGAAAATATCCGCAGGCAGGTTTCCGTATTTGTACTTCTTTTAATATTTTTTATTCTTGCTCTTTTTTATTATAATCTTTTAATGAATGAAAAAATTGTCAAAAAAAGAAATCAAATAAAATCTGTTAAAAACCGGATCGTATTGTACAAAAAAAAGGTCAATAAGGTAAGCGTCATAAAGAAAAGATTAAAGATCATGCAGCAGAAATTTGATATTATCAAGAGTCTGCAGGCTAAAAGAAGAGAATCCGTAGAACTTCTTGATAAAATGACCGGCATTATTGTCCCGAAAAGGATGTGGCTTACAAGTCTTAAAACAGATAATAAAAGTGTAAAGATTACAGGCATTGCATTTGATAATAAAACCGTTGCTGATTTTATGACACGTCTTGAAGGCTCATCTCTTTTTTCGAATGTTGATTTAAAGAATATAAGAATGAAAAAGATTGATAAAACTGTTCAGATGAAGGCTTTTGAGGTTCTCTGCAGAAAAACGGTGGTAAAAAACAAGAAATCCATAAAAAAAGTGAAAAAATGAAACAGGAACGAAAACAAAGTTTTTTTAATAAATTCCTGATGAAAACAGAGCCTTTTTTTGAGAAAGTGGGTTCTCTTTCAAAACTTAAGAGAGTGCTTATCTGTATAATCACAATTGCTGTTATTTTGTCTGTTTATGCCTATTTTATTTATATGCCTAAAAAGAATGAGATCGTAAGGTTGAATAGAGAATATTCATCACAGAAGCAAAAACTGAATACATACAGAAAAATGGCATCCAATCTTGCAGAATATGAAAAAAAGATGGCTGCATTTCAAATCCGTTTTAACCTTGCAGTTAAGGCTCTTCCTGATAAAAAAGAGATTCCTTCCCTTCTTAAGGCTGTTTCAAAAGCAGGAATTGATGCCGGACTTGTTTTTACTCTTTTTAAACCTGGGAATGAAGTGGCAAAGGGTTTTTATGCAGAGATTCCCGTGCAAATTAAAATTATCGGTGGTTATCACCAACTTGCGCATTTTTTTGACGAGGTGTCCAGATTGTATAGAGTTGTAACAATTAGAAATATCTATATAAAAGGGAAGAAAAATTCCACTGACCTTGACGTTTCATGTACTGCTGTTACATATAAGTTTGTCAATCAAAAGCCTAAAAAGAAAAAAGGAAGAAGAAAGCGATAAATTATGTTTAATGGGTCTTTTTATATGAAAAATCTTACTTCCGGCAAAGTAGCAAATACGCTTTTATGTCCGTTGAGAGCCAACGCAGCGCAGTTCAGCTCGGCCTCATGGCGGTTTATAAGAAAGAGCTCATTTTTGATAGAGTTACAAATGCTCTTTTTATGTTCGTTGAGAGGCACAGCAGCGCAGTCCAGCTCGGCCTCATGGCCGTTATAAAAAACAGGAAAATGATATTATCATGAAAAAAAAACGTCCAATTATCGGTATTACCATGGGAGATCCCGTTGGGATAGGTCCCGAGA
>WGCX01000135.1 GCA_015493575.1 Desulfobacteraceae bacterium
ACATTAAAGATTTAAGAGGGTCAGGCTTTCCTTATTGTCATTATCTCAACTTTTGAGGTTAACATATATTTATAGTTTGATAACAACGAATAAGAAAAGCCTGACCCCCTTTTTGGAAAAATTTCATTTAAAAAACTTGATAATCGAGTTTTAGATTGCGATGTCTCATAATTAACAAGGAGATGAAAAAAATGAAAAAATTTGTTCTAATGTCCATTGTGTTTTTTGCAGGATTTATTTTTCTAATGGGAAACACTGCCACCCTGGCCTATGATCTGCCAGCAGTCAACTTAGGATTTACAAGTTTTCTCGACGGTGGTCCACCTGCGGGGCCGGGCTTTTATTTCACCCAGTACCTGCAGTATTATACTTCAGATGAGCTGAAAAATTCCCATGGTAAAGAAGCTTTGCCATCCTTTGCAGATGAGGATCTTGATGCGTGGATCAGTTTAACCCAGTTTATATATCAATCGGATAAAGACATACTTGCAGGCGGCAAGTGGGGACTTGATGTTATTATTCCTGTTGTAAATCTTAATATGGATTACGGGACTTCCAATTCCATGTTTCCCCAGGATAATGGAACAGGATTGGGCGATATACTTGTAGGCCCCTATCTTCAATGGGATCCGATTATGGGTAAAAAAGGACCTATCTTCATGCAGCGTATTGAATTGCAGATGATCTTTCCCACTGGAAAATATGATAAAGACAAGGAATTGAATCCGGGAAGTAATTTTTTCTCTTTTAATCCCTATTGGGCAGGTACATTGTTCCTTACCCAAAGGCTTACAGCATCCACAAGAATTCATTATCTCTGGAACGCAAGAAACAACGCCCCCGGCAGGCAATATCGTGCTTTAGGAGCCCACGACACCAGGGCAGGTCAGGCTTTTCATATGAATTTTGCCATGGCCTATGCAGTTATCCCAAACAGACTCAGAGTGGGAATAAATGGTTATTATCTGAAACAATTAACCAAAATGGAGTTGAACGGTGACAGCCTTTCCAATACAGAGGAAAAGGTGTTTGGAATCGGTCCGGGCTTAGTGTACCATTTTTCCAAAAACGATCATCTTTTTTTCAACATGTATTTTGAAAGCAATGTGGAAAATCGATCAGAAGGAAATCGTTTCAATGTCCGCTGGGTACATCATTTCTAATGTTTTTTATTGTTTTTGTTTTGGGGGTTATGGATAAGGGCAGAAACGTCAGAAGTCTTCAGGACCACTGGAATTTCTGCCCTGCATTTATAAATATTTACCTGCACTGACCATGGAAAGCTAAAAAAATAATCAAATTAATGATTAATAAAAATATCCACCGGAACCGTACTTAAAAGCTTACCCCCGGTTCCGGTTACCATAAATACACTTTCAATTCCTGCGGAGAACCGGTTCTCAAATACCATTTTCGGTTCCAGGGCAAATACCATTCCAGGCTTTATCCGGTCTTTTTTCCCCTTTGCAATAAAAGGTGGTTCAACAATTTCAAGGCCCACCCCATGACCGATGAACGTCACCTGATATCCATTGGGGCCAAGGAACTGGTCCCTGTACCCCATTTTCTCCGCCATGTCCACAGCGTGCCAGTAAAGCGTATCAAGCATGGTTCCGGGAAGTGCTTTTTCTATAATGGCATTGTGAATATCAATAACCGCCCTGCATGCTTTTTCCGCTTCTTCGGGCATGAAATCCATAGCAAACATCCGGGTTTCATCGATATGATATCCATTGATATTCGTGCCAAGATCGATCATTATGGATTCACCTGTGCAGAGCAGTTTATCCGTTCCGCCACAGGGATTGGCAGGAGAAGTTCCGTAACCTGTTGCAGGAGAATCCAGCATTCCCACAACGCCCCCGTTTGCTCCACTTAGAATATGCCAGTTGTATAGCTCACTCTGGTAATTTCTCGCCCTTAGTTTTGCAGCATGACCGAGTTTTCTTGCGTAAGTTTCATAAACGCCTGAAAATTCCATTTCAGAAATTCCGGGTCTTATGGTTTTTTTTATATAATCAAACACCTTATGGGAAATTGCAGCGGTATTTTTCATCTGCTCAATCTCCCAGTCAGATTTAATCATTCTCTGGGAAAGTATAAGACCGGAACCATCCTGATATTTTTCGCATAAAAGAAGTTTTTTGTAAAAATCAAATTCATTCACCGGCATAACATCCAGTTCAAATCCAATGACCTCAGCAATTTTCCCATGGTATTTGACAATCAGGCCTGGAATTTCTTTAACTGATTTGATTTCAATTATTTGGCTGATTGATGATTCTTTTTCCGCCCTTGGCATATATTTCCGTATGAACAGCAAAGGCTCTTTTTCAGCAGGAACATAAAGGCAACCGTTCTGGGCAGTGCCTGAAAAATAGAAAAGGTCCACACGCTGAACAATGAACATGGCATCAATACCCTTTTCCCGCATTAACTTCTTCAGCTTTGCTATTCTTTGATTTATTTCATAATCCGGTACTTTAAACATTAAAATTTCCTTGTGTTGAATGTTATGTTTTTTATAGTTGAGCGTTATCCGCAACAATATTAATTTTTTATTTTTACCCGCAGATCAATTGAAAGTAAAGTGATAAATTTTCAGTTTTTTACCCATTCTCGTGCCCAAATAACCGTCAATCATCAGCCCTGAAATAAAGAAAATCATAAAAATCATAATTTCAGGACCATGATGGTTTTTCAGAAAAATCCCTGCTTTGGCGAGTATGTTGGAAGAATCAAAAATCACGGCCATGAAGAGCAAAGCAAGGCTGATGATAAACCATTGTTCCTTTAGTGCCTTACTCCTCAATTCCTGTCAAAAAAACAAGAAATTTGGGAGAGGTAAATGGGTTGCGGGCATCGCCCGCTTTGGTGTTTTTTTCATGTATGTTCATGTCCTTGAATAGAAAAAAAGATGCATTCTTTAGATAAACAGGATTCTGGGTCAATCTTTTCATTGAAGTTTTTAACCGGCATTTGATTATATTCATTGATTCTGTCCGGGGATTAATTCAACTTGACAATATTTTTTAACAGGATTATTACGATAAATGTGTATTCTATAT
>WGCX01000136.1 GCA_015493575.1 Desulfobacteraceae bacterium
GTATGATATCATAAAACGTCCCCTCAATACTGAAAAGACCACTTTTCAGAAAGAATATTTTAATCAGATTTCCTTTGAAGTTGATAAAAGAGCAAATCGTGTTGAAATAGGAGATGCAATTGAGAAAATATTCAGTGTTAAAGTGAAGTCTGTAAGAACTATGCAGGTCAGGGGGAAATTTAAACAGCGTGGCAGGATTCTCGGGAAAAGGCGTAATTGGAAGAAAGCTGTTGTAAGGCTGATGCCCGGACAGAGAATTGATTTTTTTGAAGGTGTATAAAAAGAGGTAAACATGCCAATAAAGAAAACAAAACCCACATCCCCCGGAAGAAGAGCACAGGAATATCTTTCCTTTGAGGAAATCAGTAAAAAAAGTCCTGAAAGAAAATTGCTGGGAAAGCTTAAAAAAACCGGTGGCCGTAATTCCAACGGAAGAATAACAAGCAGGCATAAGGGTGGTGGGGCAAAAAGACATTATCGTATCGTAGATTTTAAGAGAGATAAAGACGGAATTCCTGCAAAGGTGTCTGCCATAGAGTATGATCCTAACAGAAGTGCAAGGCTTGCCTTACTAATCTATGCAGATGGTGAAAAAAGGTATATTCTTGCTCCGAGAGATATTAATATTGGAGACAGAATTGAGACCGGACCTGATGCAGATATTAAACCCGGGAACTGCCTGCCTTTAAGTAATATTCCACTGGGCACACGTATTCATAATATAGAGCTTAAAGCAAATAAAGGCGGTCAGATTGTAAGAAGCGCCGGTGCATATGCAAGGCTCATGGCCAAAGAAGGTCGCTATGCCCAGGTCCTGCTTCCATCGGGTGAAGTAAGGATGATTCATCTGAAATGCAAGGCAACAATCGGAAGGGTTGGTAATGTCAAGCATGGTGATGTCAAACTGGGAAAGGCAGGCCGTTCAAGATGGCTTGGAAGACGTCCTTCAGTCAGAGGTGTTGCAATGAATCCCGTGGATCATCCCATGGGTGGTGGCGAGGGTAGATCTTCCGGCGGCAGACAGCCGTGTACTCCATGGGGTATGCCTACAAAAGGGTATAGAACCAGAAGTAACAAGAGGTCTGATCAGTATATCGTTAAAAGACGGACAAAGAGAAAATAAAAAGGTGAGCTGATATGCCAAGATCGTTAAAAAAAGGTCCTTACATTGCCCAGGAACTTTTAGAAAAAGTGGTTGCTGCACAGAAATCAAAAAGCCACAAGGTTATAAAGACATGGTCCAGGAGATCCACTATATTTCCTGAAATGGTCGGAATTACCTTTGCTGTGCATAATGGAAAGAAATTTGTGCCTGTATTTGTCACAGAAAATATGGTGGGACACAAACTTGGAGAATTCTCACCGACCCGGACATTTTACGGTCATGCCGGTGATAAAAAATCAAGAATGAGATAATCACCTATAGTTACAGGTGTTATAATATTTTTTAGGATGTGAGATATGGAAGTTAAAGCGGTGGCAAAATATGTACGAATATCCCCGTACAAGTTACGTGGTCCGGTTGATGCTGTTAAAGGCAGGCGTGTTGAGGACGCACTTAATCTACTTAAATTCATGCCTCTTAAGGCAGCGGGAATTATATCCAAAACTCTTGGTTCGGCAGTAGCTAATGCTGAGCATAATAACGAGATAGACGTTGATGATCTTATTGTTAAGAATATAATAGTTGATCAGGGACCAACCCTGAAAAGATTCAGGGCCAGGGCTCGGGGCAGAGGCGCAAGGATACTAAAGAGATCCAGCCATTTAACGGTTATAGTTGAAGAAATTGTCAATTAAGGAGGAGGGTACACAGCTTGGGCCAGAAAGTAAATCCAATAGGATTAAGATTAGGTATCGTAAAAACATGGGATTCCAGGTGGTTTGCAGATAAAAATTATGCTGAGTTTATCTACGAAGACCACAAAATAAGAAAATTTCTAAAAAAGAAATTATTTCATGCTGGAATCTCAAAAATTGAAATTGAACGTTTCACTAAACGGATCAGACTTCGTGTTTTTGCGGCAAGACCTGGAATTATAATCGGCAAAAAAGGCTCAGAGATTGCAATTCTGAAAAAAGAACTTGAGAAGATGCTTACTCCGGAAGTACTTATCGATATCAAGGAAGTTCGCAGACCTGAAATTGACTCTCAGCTTGTTGCAGAAAATATTGCTCTGCAGCTCGAACGGAGAATAGCTTTCAGAAGGGCAATGAAAAGAAGCGTTTCATCGGCCATGCGTTTTGGAGCACAGGGAATAAAGATCATATGCTCCGGAAGACTTGGTGGTGCTGAAATGGCGAGAACTGAGTGGTACAAAGAAGGGCGTATTCCACTTCATACACTGAGAGCAGATGTTGATTATGGATTTACTGAGGCAAGGACCACTTATGGAACTATTGGCATTAAGGTGTTTATCTTTAAGGGTGAAGTCTTAAATTCAGATCAAAATATTACCAGATCTTAAATTACAGATTGAAATTTCAGATCCAAATTAAAATTATAGATCTACAGATTCTGTTCAACGGGGCTTAAAGTTGTATCCTGTTAGTTGTTCAGCAGTCTGAAGTTAGGAGATATATTTATGCTGAGTCCTAAGAAAATGAAATACCGCAAACGAATGCGTGGAAGGCTCAAGGGAAAACCCACTGGAGGCACTAATCTCTGCTTTGGAGATTTTGGGCTTCAGGCATTGGAGTGCGGATATGTCAGCGCAAGGCAGATTGAAGCTGCGAGGATTGCAATGACACGTAAGATAAAAAGGGTTGGCAAAACCTGGATCAGGTTTTTTCCTGATAAACCGGTAACAAAGAAACCTGCAGAAGTCAGGATGGGAAAAGGCAAGGGCCCTACCGATGCGTGGGTAGCTCCTGTCAAACCGGGTATGATACTTTATGAAATGGAAGGTGTGCCAAGGGATATTGCAAAGGAAGCCCTTCGTCTTGCATCTCATAAGCTTTGTGTTAAAACGCGTTTTGTAGAGAGGAGTTAACACCATGAAAATCAGTGAATTAAGAGCAATGAATGCTGATGAGATTACGAATAAACTTTTTGAATTGAAAAAAGAATATTTTAATCTGAGGTTCCAGCATGGTGTTGGTCAACTTGAGAATACAGCCATTCTCCCTGCCATCAGAAAGGATATTGCAAGAATTAAGACATTATCCAAGGAAATGAATTTAAATATCTAATGTAATCTTTTGGAAAAGTTGATGCCATGAATAAAAGAGGAAGAAAAAGAGTACTTCAGGGAACAATAGTGTCGGATAAAATGGATAAATCTGTTGTTGTACAGGTTGAAACGCTTATTCAGCATAAGGTTTATAAAAAATATATTAAACGTTATAAAAAATATGCAGCTCACGATAAAGATAATCTCTGCCATACCGGAGACGTTGTTAAAATTACCGAGGCAAGGCCAATTAGCAAAACCAAGAGATTTCGCGTAAGTGAGATTGTTAAAAGAGCAGTTTGATTGAAGGGGAGTTGAAAAATGATTCAGACAGAAACAAGATTGACTGTGGCAGACAACTCCGGTGCTAAGGAACTTTATTGTATCAAAGTCCTTGGGGGCTCGAAAAGACGTTATGCAGGTATTGGTGACATCATTGTTGTCTCTGTCAAGGAAGCTATTCCAAACGCCAAGGTAAAGAAAGGTGATGTTGTGAAGGCTGTAATCGTCAGGACAAAAAAAGAAGTTTCACGTCCGGATGGTTCCATGATCAGATTTGATGATAATTCAGCAGTGATTGTCAGTGGTTCAAACGAGCCGGTCGGTACCCGTATTTTCGGACCTGTTGCAAGGGAGCTGCGAGCCAAAAGGTTTATGAAGATTATATCCCTTGCCCCTGAGGTCCTTTAACTGCTTTGGTTTGGGAGAATCCATGCAAAACAATAGAATAAGAATAAGAAAAGACGATAAGGTTAAGGTCATTGCCGGGAAAGATAAAGGCAAAATTGGCAAGGTTTTAAAGGTACTCAGGAAAAAGAACCGGGCTGTTGTAGAAAATATAAATGTTGCAAAGATCCACCAGAAACCGACCAATGCAAATCCCCAGGGTGGTATTGTTGATACGGCCATGCCCGTAGCAATATCCAATCTTATGATTATATGCAATAGTTGTATGAAGCCTGTAAGAATTGGGGTAAAACAACTTGAGGATGGTGAAAAGGTCAGGTTCTGCAGAGCATGTAAAGAGCAGATTGATGCATAGCAATACAGCCGGAGGAGCAAAATGTCGACTCTAAAAAAAATATATGAAAAAGAAGTAATTCCAGCGCTAAGGGGTACCTTTGGCTATCGAAACGGGATGCAGGTTCCAAGGCTTGAGAAGATAGTTTTAAATATGGGAATGGGCGAGGCAATTAAAAATATTAAGCTGCTTGATTCTGCAGTGGCAGATCTTGCATTGATAGCCGGGCAGAAACCGGTTATTACAAAAGCAAGGAAATCAATAGCGGCTTTCAAGCTCAGGGAGGGTATGCCCATTGGGTGTATGGTTACCCTGCGTCGTGGTAAAATGTATGATTTTTTATACAAGCTTATAAATGTTACGCTTCCCCGTGTGCGTGATTTCAGAGGTATTTCCGGGAAAGCCTTTGACGGAAAAGGAAATTACAGCCTTGGTATAAAAGAACATATTATTTTTCCTGAAATAGATTATGATAAAACAGACAGTATTAAAGGTCTTAATATATCAATAGTAACAAGTGCTGAAACTGACAAGGAAGGTAAGGAACTCCTGAGACTTTTCGGAATGCCTTTCAGGAATTGATACTTGGACATCTTTGCAGTAAAATAGATTACTCCCGGTGGATTTTTAATAGATTTCAGTTAAGGGATGTAAAAATTAAGGAGGAAAATTTGGCAAAAAAAGCACTTATCGCAAAGGCTGGCAGAGAACCGAAATTTAAGGTTCGTGCTTATAATCGCTGTCCCATATGCGGCAGACCAAGGGGTTTTATAAGAAAAGCGGGTATATGCAGAATATGTTTCAGGGAACTTGCATCCGCAGGAAAACTTCCCGGCGTTACCAAATCAAGCTGGTAATGAATGCTCAGTTGGTCCGGACTGCTAATCGATCGATTATATGGAAATCAAGATTTCAGTAACATTATTAATTTTCCAAAATGCAAAATTTTAATGTACCATTAATGTATCATTGGAAAATAAGAAAATTAATTTGCAGGAGATTGTTATGTCAATGAGTGATCCCATTGCGGACATGCTTACCCGTATAAGAAACGGCGGGAAAGCAGAGTTCGAAAAAGTGGATATCCCCGGGTCAAAGTTGAAAATTGAACTGGCGCGGGTTTTGAAAGAGCAGGGATATATAAAGAACTATAAATTTCTTAAGGATGATAAGCAGGGAGTTCTTAGAATATATCTTAAATATGCAGGGGAAAGACAGCCGGTAATTTATGGGATAGAACGTGTCAGTAAGCCAAGCCGGAGAGTTTATAAAAAGGCCAAAGAGATTAAATCTGTTTTAAACGGCCTTGGGATTTCGATTATATCCACATCAAAGGGATTGATGACGGATAAAGAGGCGAGAAAAGCGAATATGGGCGGTGAAGTTCTCTGTAACGTATGGTAGTCTTAGGAGGAATAAATGTCTCGAATAGGTAAAAAGCCGATCCAGATTCCGGAAAAGGTTGAAGTGAACGTAAAGGACGATTCCATCATGGTAAAGGGTCCTAAAGGTTCACTTACCCGTACTCTGCATCGTGCTGTCAGTATAAAAATTGATAATGGAATTCTTGAAGTTGTACCCAGTTCAAACGGACGTCAGGATCTTGCTTTTCAGGGTCTTTTCAGATCTTTAATAGCAAATATGATAACCGGTGTGGTAAAAGGCTATGAGAGGGCTCTTTTACTTTCCGGAATCGGATATCGTGCCGAGATTAAAGGCAGTTCAGTTGTGCTTAATGTCGGATATTCCAATCCGGTAAATTTCGTTCTTCCCCATGGGATAAGCGCAAGTGTAGAAAAAAATACAAAAATTGTCCTGTCAGGGATTGATAAAGAAGTTGTTGGAGAAACTGCAGCAAGAATCAGAAGAGTGAGACCTCCTGAACCGTATAAAGGGAAGGGAATCATGTATTCGGATGAGAGAATAATCAAAAAAGCAGGAAAAACTGCAGCAAAATAATTAAAATTCCGAGGGATAGAGCATCATGTCAAATAAATCTGCAATAAAGCGCATTTCAAGGCTAAAAAGAAAAAGAAGAATAAGAAAGGGTATATCAGGTACAAATGAGCGCCCAAGGCTCACTGTATTCAGGAGCTCAAAACATATTTACGCTCAGATCATAGACGATGAAAAGCATGAAACAATGGTTTCTGCATCGACCTGTGGTAATGAGTTCAAAGAGACTGGTGCAAGAGGCGGTGATAAAAAAGCTGCAGCTGCTGTTGGGAAAATCATTGGCAAAAGGGCTCTTGATAAAGGGATCAAAAAAGTTGTTTTTGACAGGAACGGCTTTCTTTATCATGGACGTATCAAATCACTTTCAGACGGAGCCCGGGAAGCTGGGTTGAATTTCTAATTTAAGGAGGAAGTTCCTTGGCGAGAAGACAAAGAGAAACAGAAGAAAATAATTTGATAGATAAAGTAGTAAGAATCAACAGGGTCGCAAAGGTTGTCAAGGGCGGCAGGAATTTCAGCTTCAGCGCTCTTGTTGTGGTAGGTGATGGAGAGGGCAGTGTCGGATATGGTCTGGGAAAAGCCGGCGAAGTACCAGAAGCCATCAGGAAAGGGCTTGATAAAGCCAAAAAATCAATGAAAAAAGTCCCTGTTCAGGATGGAACAATTCCATTTGAGGTAGTAGGCCATGCCGGTGCAGGAAGGGTGCTGCTTAAGCCGGCATCTCCGGGAACCGGGGTAATTGCAGGTGGCGGAGTCCGTGCGGTACTTGAAGCCGCGGGGGTAACAGATATTCTGACTAAATGTATTGGTACCAATAACACTCAGAATGTAGTCAGGGCCACGATGGCAGGCTTGATGTCACTTGAAACAAAGGAAGAGGTCGCAAAAAGGCGCGGCCTGAAACCCGAAGAGATATAAAAATGAGGGGCTTGTAATGTCAGGTAAATTAAAAATTACACAGATCAGAAGTACAATCGGACGGCCAGAAAAGCATAGAAGGATAATTCGTGCTCTTGGCCTGAAAAGAATGCATATGACGGTTGAGCACAATATAAATCCTGCCATTTCTGGTATGGTTAAAAAAATTCCCCATCTTGTAATAGTGGAGGAGATATAATAATGAAACTCCATGAATTATCTCCCGCAGCAGGGAGTACAAAAAAAAGAAAACGTGTGGGAAGGGGTGTAGGGTCCGGCATGGGTTCAACATCCACAAGGGGAAATAAAGGACATAATTCAAGATCCGGAGGAGGAGTGAGACCAGGTTTTGAAGGTGGCCAGATGCCGCTTCACAGAAGACTTCCAAAACGCGGATTTAAAAGTATTTCAAAGAAAGTGATCTCCGTTGTAAACATAAATGCCCTTGATCGTTTTGAAGCAGGTTCCACTGTGGATATTAAGGCATTGAGGGAAGCAGGTCTTGTCAAGGGTAGAGTTGACGGCGTGAAAATCCTTGGAACAGGAGATATAAAGAAATCTCTTTCGTTGAAAAATTGTCTTGTCAGCAAAAGTGCCAGGGCAAAAATTGAATCTGTCGGTGGAAATATTGAATTATAATTTAATCCGAGGTTTACATGCTTGAGAGCAGTTATAAGAATATAGTTAAGCTTCCTGAACTTAAAAAAAAGCTTTATATGACATTTGCCCTGCTGTTTGTGTACAGGATAGGAGTTGTTGTACCTACTCCCGGGATTGATACAACAGCACTTGCTTCTTTTTTTGACAATGCCAGGGGTACCCTTTTTGCAATGTTTAATATGTTTTCGGGAGGTGCTTTAAGCAGGCTTTCTGTTTTTGCTCTGGGTATAATGCCGTATATCAGTGCTGCAATTATACTTGAGTTGATGACTGTTGTTATTCCACATCTTGAGCAGCTTTCCAAAGAAGGGGAATCTGGCAGGAAAAAAATTACCGAATATACAAGGTACTGCACAATCCTGTTAAGTGTCATTCAGGGCTTTGGAATTAGTGTAGGGCTCGAAAGTATGACTTCCCCTGCTGGATCACCCATTGTGATGCACCCGGGCTGGGCATTCCGTATTTTAACGGTTATTACCCTGACAGCAGGTACGGCTTTTATCATGTGGCTTGGTGAGCAGATTACGGAAAGGGGAATTGGCAACGGTATTTCACTCATTATCTTTGCAGGCATAGTTGCAAGAATGCCATCTGCAGTGGGCAACGTACTGCGCCTTGTATCAAGCGGTGAGATGGGGATTTTTTCCATCATTATATTAACGGTTCTTATGGTTGTCGTCATCGCTTTTATAATTTATATGGAACAGGCACAGCGCAGAATTCCAGTTCAATATGCCAAGCGTGTTGTCGGCCGTAAAATGTATGGAGGTCAGAGTTCTCACCTGCCCCTTAAAATTAACACATCCGGCGTGATTCCACCTATATTTGCCTCATCTATTATAATGTTTCCCGCAACCATTGCAAATTTTATAAATCTGCCCATCATGAAAACGATTTCGTCTTTATTGATGCCGGGTACCATTGTCTATAATTTAATTTATATAGGCTTTATAGTTTTTTTCTGCTTTTTTTATACTGCCGTGACCTTTAATCCTGATGATACAGCAGAAAATATGAAAAAAAATGGTGGATATATTCCTGGGATAAGGCCCGGAAAGAAAACCGCAGAATATATTGATAAAGTTTTGACAAGAATTACCATGGGAGGTGCTGTTTATGTATCCGCAGTATGTGTCCTTCCAACATTGCTTATGACAAAGTTCAACGTACCTTTTTACTTTGGCGGTACAGCGCTTCTTATCGTTGTGCAGGTGGCCATTGATACAATTGCCCAGATTGAAGCCCATTTGATTACAAGAAATTATGAGGGTTTTCTTGGAAGGTCCGGTGGAAAGTAATAAGTCAGGAAGGTAATTTTCTGCAGTTTTCAGTTCAAAGTCTTTTTAAGTAGAAGAATGAAATTATAAGGGGTGGATTATGGCTAAGGAAGAACCGATAAAGGTTGAAGGAATAGTACTTGAAACTTTACCGAATGCAATGTTTAAAGTGGAACTAGAGAATAAACATCAGCTTCTTGCGCATATTTCCGGCAAGATGCGGATGCATTTTATAAAAATTCTCCCTGGTGATAAGGTTAGCGTGGAAATGTCACCTTATGATCTCACCAGGGGACGAATTACATATCGCTATAAATAAGAATATGCCGGTATTTTGGTTCTTAATTTTATTATAACGGCCATGAGGTCGATCTGAAGGCTTTTAAACGGCCTCAGAACAAATACAGGGTCGAAGACGCGAAGCCAACTCTTATCATGACAAGGTATTTTGAAGGAGTTTCGTGTAAAGAATATTTAAGGAGTTGAATAGATATGAAAGTCAGAGCTTCAGTAAAAAAAATTTGTAAAGATTGTAAAATCGTCCGCAGACGTGGAGTCGTCAGGGTGATTTGTGTTAATAAACGTCATAATCAAAGGCAGGGATAGGGGGCAAAAGGCGTGGCAAGAATTGCAGGTGTAGACTTACCAAGAAATAAGCATGTGGAAATAGCTCTAACCTATATTTATGGCATTGGAAGGAGCAGATCCAAAGATATTATTGCCAGGGTTGGAATTGATCCGACGACTAAATCTGATGATCTTACCGAAGAGCAGACCAATGAGATCAGGAAAGTTATTGACAGCGAGTACAAGGTTGAAGGTGAATTACGAACTGAGACATCCATGAATATAAAGAGGCTGATGGATCTTGGATGCTATCGGGGACTTCGCCACAGAAGATCCCTTCCATGCCATGGTCAGAGAACCAGTACCAATGCAAGGACCAGAAAAGGACCTAAAAGAGCAGCTGTCAAAAAGAAAAAATAAACTATGTGCAGGATAAATTATTGGGTTAACCAGGAGGCATAATTAGACTATGGCAAAGAAGACCAAAAAGAGTGTTGCTAAAAAAAGAATTAAAAAGAATATATCAACCGGAGTTGTCCATATCCAATCGACATTCAATAATACCATTGTAACCATAACTGATGAGGCTGGAAATACAATTGCCTGGTCAAGTTCCGGAATACAGGGATTCAAGGGATCCAGAAAAAGTACACCATTTGCTTCTAAGCTTGCTGCTGAAGATGCCGGTACAAAGGCAATGGAACATGGCATGAAAAATGTAAGTGTTTACGTTAAGGGACCTGGTGCTGGCAGGGAATCTGCCCTCAGGGCTTTACATGCCCAGGGGTTTAACATTTTATTCATTAAAGATGTTACTCCTGTCCCGCATAATGGATGCCGCCCTCCCAAAAGGAGAAGGGTTTAATCTATTATTGCCGTTTCTTGTGAAGATTTTACGGTTTGCTTGAAAGTTTTCAAGCCAGCTGTGAAATTGATGAATATTGTTGATAAGTTTTACAAAGGAGGAAAACGTTGTCACGTTATAGAGGTTCTGTTTGCCGTCAATGCAGACGCGAAAATATGAAACTTTTTTTGAAGGGTGATAGATGCTTTTCAGATAAATGCAGTTTCGACAGAAAAGGGTATCCCCCGGGGCAGCATGGGCAGAGGCGTACAAAGAATTCAGATTATGGAATTCAGCTCAGGGAGAAGCAAAAAGTAAGAAGAATATATGGGATTTCTGAAAAACAGTTCAGGATCATATTTAAAAGAGCTGACCGTAAAAAAGGTATTACCGGTACCAACCTTTTGTCTCTCCTTGAAAGTCGTCTTGATAACGTTGTTTTCAGACTGGGATTTACAAGTTCCAGATCCCAGGGACGTCATTTTGTTAAGCACAATCATTTTACTGTAAATGGTTTAAAAGTCAATATTCCATCTTATGTGATTAAAAGCGGTGATGTTGTTGAGGTAAGGGAAAAAAGCAGAAATATCCAGGCCATTACTGATTCATTGGATACCATTGTCAGACGTGGAGTCCCTCAATGGCTTGAACTTGATAAGGACGGTTTCAAAGGAGTGGTAAAAGCTATTCCTGCACGCGAGGATGTTACCCTGCCGATACAGGAACAGCTGATAGTAGAGCTCTATTCAAAATAGATGAACTGCATGCAGTTTGTTCTCCCTATGAAATTTTATATGAAATAAAATGGTACTTATTAATTTTTATTTCATAATTTGCTGTGAGACAATCCGGACCAATCCAGATCCGCCTCATGGCGGTTATATCAGGAGATAAGCAATGTCATCAGATGAACTTGTATATATGAACTGGCGTGAAATGATTAAGCCGGAAAAGGTTGTGGTTACTACAACCTCAGCATACGGTAAATTTGTATGTGAACCCCTGGAAAGGGGATTTGGTATAACAATCGGCAACTCTTTGAGGCGGACCATACTATCCTCTCTTTACGGAGCTGCCATAGTTTCTGTGAAATTTGAAGATGCGCTTCATGCTTACAGTACAATACCTGAAGTAAGAGAGGACGTCTCTGAGATAATAATGAATCTAAAGGAACTTAATTTTAAGATTGATGATCCTGAAGACAAAGTTCTGATTATCAATGCTAAAGGAGAAAAAGATGTCACAGGGGCAGATATTGTCTGCACCGACGGCGGAATGATTGAAGTACTTAATCCGGGTCAGCACATTGCAAGTGTTTCAAAGGGTGGAGTGTTGAATATGAGCATGCTGGTTAAGATTGGTAAAGGCTATGCCCTTGCCGATGCAAACAAGGATGAAGATGCTCCCACTGGAACGATTCCGGTTGACAGTGTATTCTCCCCCATAAGACGAGTTAAGTATGTTGTTGGTACTTCAAGGATCGGTCAGAAAACCGATTATGATAAGCTTACAATGGAAGTGTGGACAGACGGAAGCGTGAGCCCTGAGGATTCTGTTGCCTATGCTGCCAAAATATTAAAGGAGCAGATGACTCCTTTTATCAGTTTTGATGAAGATATCGAGCCTGAACTGGATGAAGGGGATATTGAGGGTAAGGACAGGCGGTTTAATGATAATCTTTACAGGAGCGTGGATGAACTCGAGCTTTCTGTGAGAAGTGCCAATTGCTTAAAGAATGCAAATATTCTCAAGATCTACCAGCTTGTTCAGAAAACTGACAATGAGATGCTGAAAACTAAAAATTTCGGCAGAAAATCCTTGAATGAAATTAAAGAGGTGCTCAGCAGCATGGATTTATCCCTGGGCATGGACCTTGAAGGATTTGAACCTCCTGAAGAGGATATAGATAAGGAAGGAGAATAATTTCCAATGAGACATAGAAAATCAGGCGTTAAACTGAATCGTACCTCAAGCCACAGAAAAGCCATGTTCAGAAACATGGTAACTTCCCTGTTTAAATATACCAGGATTAAGACGACTGAGGCAAAGGCAAAGGAACTTAGAAAACTGGCAGATAAAATGGTCACCCTTGCAAAAAGAGGCGATCTGCATGCAAGACGTCAGGCTTTGTCAGTTATCAGGGAAAAAGATGTTGTCCATCAGCTCTTTAATGACGCTGCTGAGAAATTCGGCAACAGGCAGGGCGGCTATACAAGAATAATAAAGCTTGGCTTAAGAGCCGGAGATGCCGCACCCATGACAATGATTGAACTGATTACCGAAGCCTGATTTATTTAAATTTAATAATCAGAGCTTTTTGGTTGGTTTAGTTGAAATCAGGTTAAAATTTCAGGTCCTGAGTACCATAGACGGTATTCAGGACCTTTTGTTTTTTATATCATAAAGCCTCTGATCAGCTTTTTTAATAAGGTTATCTGAGGAGTTGATTTTTTCTTCAAGGGCAGAGGCGGAACCTGCGGAAAGTTTTATATAGAATTTTTCATTGTCTGTTATGACAGGGTGTTTACAAAGGTAATCTTTCACACGTAGAATATACTGCTTTGAATTATCAAGATCAGTTGAAGGAAGTATCACGACAAACTCATCTCCTGCAAATCGGGATACGCTGTCTGTGCAGCGTTTCATTTTCAGAAGAGTATCTGCAGTATGAACAAGGGCCGCATCTCCCTGATCATGGCCAAAGGTGTCATTAATTGATTTAAAATCATCAAGATCAAAAAAAATGACAGACAGATCAGTAAGATAACGTTTTGAACGCTGAAATTCCCTGTTAAGAATTTTTTCCATGATTCTTCTGTTTAAAAGACCAGTTAAAGGATCATGGAACGCCATATATTTCAATTGCTCATGGGCAGTTACATTGGAAAGACACAGGGATATTTTAATCCCAAGGCGGTCTAAGAGTTCAGTATCAATTCCGGGCGTAAATCTGTGTATGTTCATATCTCCCTGATTCAGGCTTCCCACAATTTCACCATCCATGGTAATGGGGGTTACAGCAATTGATCCGATATCAAACCTGGCATCCAATGGATACAATGGTTTAAAACGGTGCATTTTTCTGTTGGAGAGTATGGATTTTGATACAACACCATCAGTTATGGCATTAAAATTTTCATATGAAATAAAACCCGTTCTTGATTTAAGAAGTTCTGAATCCCGCATGGATTTAACCTGCATAGAGATGGAGCTTTCTTCAATAATGGAGATCCATACATGGGGTACATGAAAAGTCGTGCCGATCATTGTGAGCAGATTTTCAAAGAAATCTTTGAAATTGAGAATGGATAGTATGCTGTTTTCGATTTCATTGAATTTCCTGGCAGATTCTTCGTTTTGTCTCAGTATCTGCATTATTGAAGGAGGAATTTGCATTGGTAAATTGTTTCAACCGTCATGGGAGATCGTGTATTTATTTATCCACCTATTTTTGACATCTGTGATTCCACATGGGCTGTTGAATTTTTTTCAAGGTGGTGGGATAATGGCTTGTTGATTATTACTTCCCTGATAATTTCCTTTAATTCTTCATCTGATGCACCGTTTCTCAGATGTTTTAAAATATCTTTTTCGTATTTATTTAAAAGACAGGGTCTGAGCATTCCTGTGGATGTGAGTCGGAGCCTGTTGCATTCATTGCAGAAATGGGAACTTACAGGAGATATAAATCCTATTTCTCCGATTCCGCCTTTTATTCTAAACCGTTTTGCCGGCCCGTCGTATTTGTCACGTTTTACCGGTTCAAGTGCTCCGAATTTTGATTCAATTTTTTTGCGAATTTCAGGTATAAGTATCTGCTGGCCTATGTCAACTGCTGAATTTCCCATGGGCATATACTCTATAAATCGGATGTGAAAAGGGTATTGCATTGAAATTGCAGCAAGATCCTCAATCTCATCATCATTTACTCCTCTTAAACTTACTATGTTAAGTTTAATGGGATCTATCCCTTTTTTAAATGCAGCCATTATACCATTCCATACATCATTAAAACGGTCTTTCCCGGTAATAAATTTAAATTTTTCAGGTTTCAGTGTATCAAGGCTGATATTGAGTCTTTTAAGACCTGAATCAATTAGTTCATCAAGGTATTTAACAAGCAGTACTCCATTTGTTGTGATGGCAATATCCTTGATTTCATCAATTTTAGAGAGTTCTTTTAAAAAATCCGTTAAACCCTTTCTTACAAGGGGTTCACCACCGGTTATCCTGACCTTTGTAATTCCAAGTTCCACTGCGGCCCTTGTAATCTTAAGTATTTCCTCGTATCTTGCAATATCTTTATGCGGCAATGAAGGTATTGATCCTTTGGGTACACAATACATGCAGGCAAGGTTGCACCTGTCAGTTAAAGAGATGCGCAGATAATTTATTTTGCGCCGGTCATTTTTAAAAGGTGTGTTCATGGGATTTTCCATGGTGTGATCAGAAGGTAAAAAAGTCATCAGCTTTTTGATCCTTTAAAATATTCGATAATGGAGGTTACAAGACCTGGAATTGTATAGTCCGATGCGATTATATCGGGCTGTATTCCATGATTTAATGCGGTTTTTGCAGTGACAGGTCCGATACATGCCGAAGAGGCATTTGAAACGATACTTTGAAATTTATCTTTCGGCATAAGTGCTTTAAAATTTTCCACGGTGGATGAACTGGTAAATGTAACCATGTCCACCTGTTTTTCTTTTAAAATCTCAGTGAATTGATTTAAATCCATTTCTTCAGGAACAGTTTCATATGCGATGACCTCGGAAACGTCAGCCCCCATTTTTTTTAGTTCATCTGGCAGAACAGATCTTGCTTTTTTTGCCCTTGGAAGAAGGATTTTCTTATTTTCAAGTGGGATGTCAGCAAAAGCTTCAGCAACGGATTCAGCCCTGTATGTTTCAGGGACGATATCACTTATAATGCCGAATTCTTTTAATTTCAGAGTCGTTGCAGGTCCGATGCAGGCAAATTTAACATGACTTAACGCCCTTACATCTTTTTTTTCATTAAAAAGAGTTTCAAAGAAAAATTTGACTCCGTTAACACTTGTAAAAATTATCCAGTCAAACAGGTTGATTTTTTTAACTGAGTTGACAAGATGGGAATTGTCAGAAGGGCTTACAATTTTTATAACGGGCATCTCAATACATTCTGCACCTTTTTCCCTTAAAAGGGCAATAAGATCACTTGCCTGGGCACGGGCCCTTGTAACTATGATTTTTTTCCCGAAAAGGGGAGCTTTTTCAAACCATTTCATCTTTTGACGTAAAGAGACCACACTTCCCACAATAATGACGGCAGGAGGCTTAAGACCTGCGGCTTTTACTTTTTCAACAATATTGTCAAGGCAGCCTGTTATTGTTTCCTGTTTTGCCGTTGTTCCCCATCTTACAAGCGCAACAGGTGTGTCAGGGGCTTTTCCGTTAAGGATCAGGTTTTCTGTGATATGGGAAAGATTTTTTACCCCCATGAGAAATACAAGGGTGTTGTCATTTTTTGCCAGGGCATCCCATTTAATGCTTGTTTCCCGTTTTAAAGGATCTTCATGGCCAGTGATAAGGCATACCGATGATGCATGTTTTCTGTGGGTTAAAGGAATTCCCGCATAGGCTGGAGCTGCAATGGCAGATGTAACACCAGGTATTATTTCAAAGGGGATTTTTTTATCAATAAGCACCTCTGCCTCTTCACCACCACGGCCGAAAATAAAGGGGTCACCTCCCTTCAGCCTTGCAACGGTAAGGCCTTGCGTACCTTTTTCAGCAAGCAGAAAATTGATTTTATCCTGGGCCATTGTGTGATCGCCGCCTTTTTTACCCACATATATGATTTCTGCATTTTCCCCGGCATATTTCAAAAGAAAAGGAGAGGCAAGGTAATCGTAAACAACAACATCTGCCTTTTTTATACATTCCATTGCCTTTATGGTTAAAAGGCCAGGATCTCCGGGTCCTGCTCCGATAAGATAAACTTTACCTGTTTTTTTATTCATCGTATTTCCAGATTGTTAAGTATTTGTCTGCCGCCTTTTGCAAGGAGAGAATCAGCCAGTTCAATACCGGCCTGTTCCGCAGAGTTTATATCTTTCTGTATGGTTTCTTTAATGATTTTGCTTCCGTCTTCCGAAGCAATGAGACCTGTTAAAATGATATTTTCTTTTTTGATTTTGCCAAAACATGCAACGGGAATATGGCAGCTTCCCTCGAGACGTTTTAAAAAGGCCCGCTCACCTTTTATTGTGATGCCTGTTTCCATGTGGTTAAGAGTTTTAAGCAGCAAAGAGGTGTCCTGATCATTTTTTCTGGATTCAATGCACAAAGCTCCCTGGCCAACAGCGGGCAGCATTATGTTTTCATCAAGATATTCGGTGATTTTCTCCTTCATGCCAAGGCGTATAATTCCTGCTGCAGCAAGAATGATTGCGTCAAATTCACCTGCAGAAAGTTTTCTAAGCCTTGTATCAAGGTTCCCCCGTATGGATTCTGTGATTATATCAGGTCTTGCATGTTTGATCTGGGAAGCGCGGCGCAGACTGCTTGTGCCTATTTTAGATCCGACAGGAAGATCGAAAAGGCAGATCTTCTCTTTTGAGATCAGCACATCAAACGGGTTTTCCCTTAAAGGTACAGCTCCTATGGTAAGACCTTCCGGAAGTTCCCCGGGCATATCCTTCATACTGTGCACGGCAAGGTCAATATCACCCTGGAGAAGTTTCTGCTCAATTTCCTTTACAAAAAGGCCTTTGCCCCCAACCATGGCAAGTGGCCGGTCAACAATCCTGTCTCCAATTGTTTTTATTTTTACAATTTCTACATTTACAAAAGGATTGTTTTTTCTAATTTCATTTTTGACCCATTCAGCCTGCCACAGGGCAAGCTTGCTGCCCCTGGTACCTATAATTATATTCTTTTTCATAATATTTTATCTGCTGCCGCATGTGGCGCAGCTTGTTGCGGAACATCCGCTGCATGCCGAGGATGAAGAGGCTGAAGCACCTGTTTGTGCAGAATCGCCCCCAGTAGAGGTTTTTGTGACAAAACCACATTGTGAGATCATTTTTAAAAGGTTGGTGCTTGAGCAAGAGGGACACTGTGGTGTATCTTTTCCAAGGACAAGCGTTTCAAAGTTATTTCCGCATTCATTGCATTTAAATTCATAAATTGGCATATTTCTTCCTGAATTATTTTTTTTTATATGAAAGAGCTCATTTTTGACATTTTGACAAAGTAACAAAAACTCTTTCTATGTTCGTCAGAATCTTTGATTCTTTGAGGCACTGGAACGCAGTCCAGATCGGCCTCATGGCCGTTTTTTAACTATATTATGGCTGTTTATGGAAAATTATAACCGTTCACAGTCATTTCGCGAACTGTAAGCGTTTACAGGGTGCTACAGATGCA
>WGCX01000137.1 GCA_015493575.1 Desulfobacteraceae bacterium
AACATTAAAGATTTAAGAGGGTCAGGCTTTCCTTATTGTCATTATCTCAACTTTTGAGGTTAACATATATTTATAGTTTGATAACAACGAATAAGAAAAGCCTGACCCCCGTTTTGAAAAAATTTCAATTAAAAAACTTGATAATCGAGTTAAAGGGATTTTTATAAAAAAAAATTATAAGCTTAAAGCATATCAGGATTTTAAAATGTATAAAAAAAGTATCCATACTGTATTTGTTCTTTTCTGTATTTCCTGCCTTATAGCGGGATGCAAGGATGACAAAGGGAAAAATGCTTACAAGGGTGTAAGCAGACTGATAACGGAAAGACACAGGGCAAGACTTGCCCAATCTGCTGACCACAAGAAAAATACAGGGGGGAAAAAATATGATGCTGGATCTATACCTGAATCAAAAGATCAAAATATACCGGAAGAAACAATTTTTGAAAAAAAAGTAAAAATAGTAAGTTCTGCTTCCGGGAAGACGCTTGCCAGAGCAACGGCATTTATCAACGAAAATGGCAAAATTATCAACATACAAATAGATCAGAATTAACCATTCCTGTGCTATTCAATGATATTAATTATCGTACCTGTCATCTCATCCATTGTCTGAACTGTTTTAACATTTGCCTCAAAATTCCGGGATGTTGGGATCATGGATGAAATTTCCTCTGCCATATCAACATTTGAAAGTTCTTCATTATCAGAATCCACATATCCCGGGGTATTTATTTTGCTGACCTCTGCTTTAACGCCTCCGGTTCTGCCTGTTTGTTCACTCAAAACCACCCTGCTTTTTTTAAATTTAACGGACTGTGAATTGGCAATATTATCTGCTGTTGAGTCCATTTTTGTTTCAAAAGCTTTCAGAGCCGACACCGGACCTGTAATCCCGTTAATTGCCATAAAGTACCTCCTTAGAATCGAAAAGTTTATCTTAAACCATTGTCTCCTGTATTTCCAATATTTTCTTTCAGAATTTGAATAATATCTTCAATGATATCATCGGCACGATCAGCTTCAAGGGTGCAGCCTCCTGCTCCGGCATGCCCTCCACCGCCATATTTTGAAAGAAGTTTGCCTATATTAACCCTGCAGGATTTATTGAATATGCTGTGCCCAATGCTCAAAATTACAGAATCCCTGTTTTTATCATCATATCTGATCCTGACGCTGACCGAAGTTTCAGGAAAAAGACAATAAGTAAGAAACCTGTTACCTGACGGTGCTTTTTCCATTGATCTGAAATCACAAACAGAAATGTGCCCGCGGATTATGGTGTTTCTCTTTAAAATATCCACAAAAGCATTATTCTCTTCAACGACCATAACACTTCGCTTTTTTACTTCATTGTCATTCATCACTTCAAAAATATTTTTCTTACGTAAAAGGGATACAAGTCTGTCCCAGTAAGGCGGATCAGATTCATCACGATTCTTTATTGTCATTGAAAGAAGAATATAAGGATATTTTTCAGGATAAAGAACCTGGTCTTCAGTGAGATCTGCAGAGTCAATTATATCTGTTTCCCGAATCAATTCATCGTAATTTCTGCCAAGTAATTTTTTACTTTTATAGTACTCATACACCACTCCTGCTGCTGAAGGTGCTACTTTGAAGGATCCTGCAACATCATGGTGAAGATCATTTGAGATATGATGATCAAACCACATTGAGCATCGTTTGTCATAGGGAAGATTAGCCATTATATCACCAGGCCTTATATCCGCATCTCCTTTCTGTACCTGTCCCGGTTCAATCCACAAAGTGGGACTGTTAATTTCTTCAACCTCGTAAATCAGAACAGCACAGACGATTCCATCAAAGTCAGGTCGGGCGACAATTCTCATATTTTTATATTGCTCCTCAAATTTCTCATTAATCATCAATTATTTTTTCAGCCATTTCAAAATGAATCCCTATATCTTCTCTTAAAGCAAGGCGGTTACCATTAATATCCTCCCTTGGAACAACTCTGATTTTGCCGCCTGTAAATGCATTATAAATTTTATTGCGCATTATCTCTGCAGTATTGCCCTTAGATTTTGCACTGGCCTGTTTAACCTCTGCATTAAGATTCATATAGGCAACTCTGGTTCCATCGGAAATCAGACCTTTCTCTTTTGAATACCCCATGGCAGCCGGTATAACCTGTATCTTTTTTTTCTTCATATAAGGAAAATCAATGACAACGGATTCGTTTTTCGTAACACTCCATGGATACCCCTTCTGCCCGTCCGGACCTCCAGGTCCCGTTACAAGAGCTACACACAAAGCGATCTGATTATCCCTTACCTCGGGACTGACTATATCAAGGTTTCCTGTGAACATTGCTTCAAAAAGCTGTCCCGGATTCCTCAGTCTGCGCATAACCGTCTGGAACTCAGGCTCTCCAGGTCTTATATTAATTTCGCAAACCCTTATTGAAACGGGCTTAATTTTTCCATTACTATCACTTTGAAAAGAAACAAAACATCCGGGATAAAGAACGCATGGACGAAGCAGCCCCGCTTCCCTGATAACTTTTATTAAAGGAGAGGCGATGTTCTTCTCAACCATTTCAAGAAGAGCAGGACTTTCAAAAGGGTGGGGGGAAATACTGCCCATACCTCCAGTAACTGGATTATCCTTTGAAGCCGGTGCAGCAAAACGTTCAGGATAATCCATTGAAGTGGGTAAAATTTGGAAATTGCCTTTTTTATCAACAAGAATGGTGAAACTTATTTCCACTCCTGACATGCGTGATTCTATTAACAGAGGCCATGCATCTTTTCTGAATGTTTTTTTATACAATTTCCTGTAATCATGCATCAGCGTATCATAAACATCCCTGATTTCCCATGCGTTGAGAATCACGCGGGCGCCCTTGCCACCTGCACTGAAAGGATATTTAAGGACTGCACCGCCAAATCTGTGTATATAATCAAGGCATATGCCAAGGACATCTTTGAATGATCCCGCATCAACAACGCTCCATGCATCTGCAACCGGGATACCACCTTTTTTGCACATTTTTTTGCATTTTATTTTATCGCCCTCGATAAAAGCACCTTTTTGGGATAATCCTGCTATTTTTTCCCCAAATCCAGCCTGCTCAATCCTGTCAACAATACCATTAAAAAACAATGATTCAGGCATGGGTATCACATAATCAAGTATCCCATCAGTCATTGACTTTATAATGGCCCCGGCATAGGACTCAACGGAGTTATCGCTTGTGGAAACAAAATCAATATCCCAGTTCAATATATCTTTTTCTGCAAACTTTGACATGGCAGATGACCCCCTTACAACAACTCCCCTGTACAGTTTACTTGTTTCAGCACTGCTTTTCGCACTTGATACTGTTAAAGCACTTAACAGGGTCCTTGCATCGGTTCCTGCAAATCCGAGCCTGCAGATTTGATTCATACTATGTTTCCCGCAATTTTCTTCCATTTTTTAAAAATAATTCCCGATTGTTTGTTACATTATAAATTGAAAAACCGCTATACAGATCAACGCCGGTTATCCTATACCATCCTGTACCGCACCTGACTCATTTTTAAGCCTTGACTATTTTACAATTTTATACAGGATACCATAAAACAAAAATATATTTTACTACAATTCTGATTAGAAAGAATTGTTTACATTATATATGGACAATATGTCAATATACCATATTTTAAAATCAATTCCCATAATTTCCTGTAACAGCATCTAAAAAACACTAATTACTTGACTTCAGAGCCCTTTTATTTCTAAAAGATAAGACATGACTCCGTTGACCTGTTTTTAATTTTTATAGGAACAAACCATTGAAAATAACAACAAAGAAGCCTTCCTTTGGTGAACTTGCACTTCGATACAAAACCATCAGCAGAAAACAGATGGAATATGCCGAAACTCTTTTTAATCAAAAAAAGAAAAAAAATCCTGATATAACCATGGAAAAAATTTTGATTGAAGAGGGATTTGCAACACAGGAACAGATTAATATTCTCAATCTTATTCTGGATTTCCTGGAATTAAAAGAAAAAAGCAGAAAATTTGGAAGTCTCGCTGTGAAAATGGGATTTGCAACACAGCGTGATATAGATAATGCCCTGAAAAAACAGCACATGGAATTCAAGCGATCAAAAACACAGAAAATGATTGGAGATATTCTTGTTGAAGCAAAAATAATTACATTTGCCGAAAAAAAAGCCATCGTGGAAGAGCAGCAAAAGATGTCCGATGAAGTTCAATCCGAAAAAAACAAAGACAAACATGTTTTAGCAGGCATCCCAAAACAAAAATTGCAGAAAATATCGGCAACAGATGATTCAATCGTCTCTCCCATGGAAATCCATGTTTCAAAAGATGCCATGGAAGCCTGGATTCGGCTGTCAGATGACATTGGTGACCCCGGGGAAAACATAAATTTGAATGAAATTAAAAATGCAATTTACAACAAAGGCGTGATCTTCGGTGTTTACAATGATTCCCTGCTCCAGAGCAAAATTGATACAGGGAAAAAAATCTTCCAGGCAGCCCGGGGAAAATTTCCTGCTGTAAATAAAGATATGACCATTAAATATCTTTTTAACACCATCCATGATACCCCGGCTGACTTTGATGATACTGATAGAAAAGTGAAAAAAGGAGCCACCATTGCAGTCCTTAATCCGGGAAATACGGATTCCTGTGGCAGAACTATTTTTGGGCGGCAGACAGACAGTGATTTCTACAAAAATCATGCCCCCCATATTTTCAGATGCGGCAAAGGAGCTGAAGCAGCCGATGACGACACCAAAGCTTTTGCAGGCAGAAGCGGGTTCCCTTTCCTGTCAATGGAAAAAAAACTGTACGTTCTGTCTTTTATCAATGTACTTGAAGATGCAGATTTAAAATTCGGACCCATTGAAGATTTTTCAAATATCAACGTGACAGGGACCCTCACAGGAGCTTTCCCTGTAAAGGCCGGAAGGATAAAAGCACGGGAAATAAGAGAGACTCGTCTGTATGCTCTTGAAGATATTGTGGTGGAAATGGGTATCACAAATGCCAGAATCATCACCCAGGGGAATGTTTATGCAAAATATATCCATAATTCAAACATAGAAGCTTTTGGCAATATCATTGTCGAACATGAAATCATAGATTCCACTATTATCTGCAGTGGAAAATGCGAAGCAGTAAAAAGCAGAATAATAGCATCAACAATTTCTGCAAAACAAGGCATAATCTGCGCCGGGGCAGGAAGTGATCCTACAGAAGCCTGTATTTTAATGGCAGGCAGGGAAGATCATATTATTAATGAAACTGACAGGATAGCTGAAACAATTGAATTAATCAAAAAGGAAAAAACCGACCTTGAACACGAGAGAGACGTTATTGTTGAAGTAAAAATTAAAGATTTATTTAAAAAAATGACCAGCCTTAAGCTGTTTTATGATCGGGCAAAAAAAGAGATAAACATTATGGAGAATACTCCGGAAAAAAATTTTTCAACCTCAGATAAAGATTCCCATATAAAGACCATGGAGCTCAGGGACAGGCTTGAAAAAAAAATGGAAGGCATTATTAAATCATTAAAACTATTAAAT
>WGCX01000138.1 GCA_015493575.1 Desulfobacteraceae bacterium
ACATTAAAGATTTAAGAGGGTCAGGCTTTCCTTATTGTCATTATCTCAACTTTTGAGGTTAACATATATTTATAGTTTGATAACAACGAATAAGAAAAGCCTGACCCCCGTTTTGAAAAAATTTCAATTAAAAAACTTGATAATCGAGTATTAAGCATGCCATGCATGGAGGATATTTAATGCCGTTTATGCCATAGCAGTGTATGTAATCTTACCACAAAACGAAAATGAGGATTACACTTGTTTTTAAAAAGATTTTCTTAAAACTGCCATGAGACAGATCTGGATTGGCCCAGATTTGCCTCAAAGAATCAAAGATTCTGACAAAAAATGAAAGTTACACACTGTTTCACAAAGACTTTCATATGAAAAACAAACAGGAGAATTATGGGAAAAACAAATTTTCAAATTAGTCAAAAAGAGCCTGAAATTCACGTTAATAAACCGCCTGAACGCAAATTTCTGCAGAAACAGGCTAACTTTAATATCTGGTTTTTTATTTTTGTGATGATTCTATTGTATTTTGTTCAGACCGTGATGCAGGTAAAAACTGAACAGATCCCCTACAGCAGGTTCCAGAGTTATCTTGCCTCGGATAAGGTTGCCCAGTGTGTGATAAACGGCAAGACAATTGTGGGAACCTTGAAAATCATGGATAAAAAAACAGGGAAGCCCCTGCATTTCATAACCGTACCTCTTTACAATGCAAATCTTGCAAAAGAGCTTGAAAAGCACGGTGTCAAATACAGCGTGGAAGTGGAAAATCATTTTTTAAGTAACCTGCTTTTTACCTGGATTATCCCGTTTGGATTAATTTTCCTTATCTGGTATTACCTTGGCCAGAAGATGGGTTCATCCGGAATGAATTTTATGAATATCGGTAAAAATAAGGCTCACATCCATGCAGACACAGGCCAGAAGGTGACTTTTAAAGATGCAGCAGGAGTTGACGATGCAAAACAGGAACTTGGGGAGGTTATAGAATTTCTGCGCAATCCTGAACATTTTCAGCGCCTCGGCGGGCATATGCCCCGGGGTGTTCTTCTTGTGGGGCCACCTGGCACAGGCAAAACATTGCTTGCCAGAGCAGTATCAGGAGAGGCAGGAGTCCCGTTTTTTAATATCAGTGGTTCTGATTTTATTGAGATGTTTGTGGGGGTCGGGGCTTCCCGTGTGAGGGATCTTTTTGAGCAGGCAAGGGCAAAGGCGCCCTGTATTATTTTTATTGATGAGATAGATGCCATAGGACGGCAGAGAGGTGGAGCCGTCTCCATGGGCGGGCATGATGAAAGGGAACAGACCTTGAATCAGCTTCTTGTGGAAATGGACGGTTTTGATACCAGCAAGGGCATAGTTGTAATTTCCGCCACCAACCGTCCCGATGTACTGGACAAGGCCCTGCTGCGTCCAGGCAGGTTTGACCGACAGATCGTGGTGGATAAGCCTGATCTTGCGGGCAGAGTGGAAATTTTAAAAATCCATACACGCAATCTTAAACTTGCCCCTGATGTTGATCTTGACATCATAGCAAAAAGAACACCTGGTTTCGTGGGCGCTGATCTTGCAAACGTTGCAAATGAAGCTGCTATACTTGGTGCCCGCATGGACCGTGATGCTATTATCACTGCTGATTTTGAGGCAGCCATAGACAGGGTTATTGCAGGCCCTGAAAAGAAAACCAACACATTAAGCCAGGATGAAAAACACAGGGTGGCCTTTCATGAATCAGGGCACACACTGATTGCCAAGCTCGTCCCAACGGCCGAGCCTGTTCATAAGGTTTCCATAATTCCAAGGGGTATCGGCGCACTTGGTTATACATTACAGGTACCGGAAAGAGAGAAATTTCTTGCAACAAAAAATGAAATTCTGGACCAGATTGCCATCCTGCTCGGTGGCAGAGTGGCCGAGGAAATTATTTTTGCAGATGTTTCAACCGGAGCACAGAATGACCTGGAACGTTCATCGGAGCTGGCGCGGAATATGGTTTGCGCATATGGAATGAGTGAAAAACTCGGGGCAATTACCTTTGGCAAAAAACAGACATCCATGTTTCTTGGTACCGACTATGGTGAACAGAAAAATTACAGTGAAGAAACTGCCCGGCAGATAGACGCAGAAGTTAAATTAATTGTGGAAAACAGCTACGGGCGGGTTAAAGAGCTTATGAGTAAACACAGAAACATTCTGAACAGCCTGGCATCACAACTTGAAGAAAAGGAAGTCCTTTCAGGAGAAGAAGTGGATGTAATTATTAAACAATCCCAGGCATGACCGCAAAAAGGGCACAGGGAATGACCGCAGAAAGGACACAAGGTTTTTCATACCTGTTTTAAAAATATTTCTACTTGCTTTTGAACTATTATGTTGTATTTTAACTCATTAACGAACAAGGTCAGTGTGAGGAACAAACCATGATCTTAACTCACGTTTCAAAGGGAACAATGCTATTTTGTCATTATGAACTGGATTTATAAAATACCACCTGATTTAGGCCGATTTTTATTTGTGGCACTGTTCTCATTGTTAATTGGCCTGGAGCAGAGGCAGCATCATATATCAGATGGAGAGAAAATCCTGTTTGGTACCGACAGGACATTTACGCTGATAGGAATACTTGGCTTTATACTTTATGTTATTTCGCCTTTGACCATGCTGCCTTTTCTTGCCGGTGGATTCAGCATTGCATTATTTTTTGTTGTGTACTATCAAAACAGAATCAGGGTGGAAAAAAATTTTGGCATCACATCCATTGTGATTGCATTAATAACTTATTGTCTTGCCCCCCTGATTTATCTACAGCCCCTGTGGATGGCTCTTTTGATCGGTGTGAGTGTCTTAATCCTCACTGAAGTGAAAGAAGATCTGTTTAATTTTTCGAAAAAAATTAACAGGTATGAATTTTTAACCCTGGCAAAATTTATCATTCTTGCAGGTATTGTGCTGCCCCTGCTGCCCCACAGCCCTATCTCAAAGCATTTTGACATTTCACCCTATCAGTTCTGGTTAACCATAGTGGCTGTGTCGGGAATTTCCTATTTCAGCTATTTAATAAAAGAATTTGTGTTTCCGGATTCAGGAATTCTGCTGTCAGCCCTGCTCGGCGGTATGTACAGCAGTACTGCAACTACTGTAATTCTGGCCAGGAGAGATAAGGAAGGAGCTCCTTCAGGGCAAATTGCTGCAGGCATTATTGCGGCCACGGGAATGATGTATATCAGGCTGCTCATCCTGGCCTTCATGTTTAACGATAAAATTGCAAAAAAACTTTTGCCCGGCTTTTTTGTTCTTGTTGCGGTAAGTGTGCCCATCGTCTGGTATTTCTGGCGGCAGGTCAGTGAAAAAACCGGCTCAGCTTCAGGTAAATCCATTCAGGAACGCAAAAATCCCCTTGAACTTAAAACAGCTGTTATTTTTGGTTTTCTGTTTGCCTTTTTCGGCATTCTGACACAATTTGTCGTCCAGCATTATGGAAAGACAGGTGTGAATCTTCTGTCTTTTATCGTAGGTGTGACGGATATTGATCCTTATATCCTGAATCTTTTTCAGGGGGGGGCTGCCTCGATCGGCATTGTAACCATTGCCAGAGCAACTATTATTGCAACGGCGAGTAATAATTTAATCAAGATGGTTTATGCGGTCAGTCTGGGGAGCCGCGAATTTTACAAAAAAATAATTACAGGGTTTTTAATTCTCATCGTTTTAAGTCTTGTTATGAGTATGTTCTTTTATTAAACTTTTATCCGGACAAAACAGATGGAAAATTACACTTTCCTGATTCATTCAGGCACAAACGGGTTTCTATACAGGATACCAACATGCTTTTTGAAAATAGATGCAGGCTTAGAAAGCTTTTGATCTCAAAAAACAAATATCAAGTAACTGCCATGAGGCAGATCTGGAGACTTTCAGACGACCTCACAACAAAAAATGGGCTGAAGGCGCGCAGCCAACTTTAATAGATAATGGTACTTTACAGGAGTTTCATATAACGGCCATGAGGCCGATCTGGTGACTCTTAAACGGCCTCACAACAAATATGGAAACTCTTATTTTAGAAAAATTTACAGGAGTTTCTTATAAAAAAAAAGGAGGAGTAAAAAATGTATAAACGTATTCTTGTACCTCTGGACGGATCGAAAAGGGCAGAGGCCATATTACCCCATGTTGAGGAAATTGCCCTTAATTTTCATTCAAAGCTGATTTTTATGCAGATGGTTGAAATGCCACCCATGATGATGGGGTCTGAAGCTCCTTATCTCGAAGGGTTTCAAATGGAAATGGAAGAGGTGGCAAATCAGGCGGAACTTTATCTGGAAACTGTGAGCGGAGAATTTCGTGAAAAGGGGATACAGTCAAAAACATTAATATCCCACGGCCCTGTTGTTGACGGTATAATAAACACGGCAGAAAGCGAGAGTGCAGATCTCATAGCAATGGCAAGTCACGGCAGAACCGGGCTGTCAAAGGTTTTTTACGGCAGTATTGCTGCTGGAATTATGCACAGGATAGACAGGCCGCTGCTCATTGTTCGTTCAGCTTAAAAAATTTGAATTATTTTTATATATTATTGAACATATAAAAAAATAAGGGAAAAAAATCATGAAAGCAAGAAAAATTAAAGACGGTATTTACTGGATGGGTTTTGTGGACTGGGACAGGCGTTTATTTGATTCTCTTGTGCCCCTTCCCGACGGAACAAGTTATAATGCGTATCTGATTAAAGGAAGCGAGAAAACAGTCCTGATTGATGCTGTTGAATCACCCATGGCAGATGAACTTCTCGGGCAGCTTAAAGATGTTGATAAAATAGATTACCTTATTTCAAATCATGCTGAACAGGATCACTCCGGAATAATTCCGAAGATCCTTGAAAAATATCCCGATGCCAGGCTCATAACAACACCCAAGGCAAAGGGAATGCTCATGGATCTTTTACAGATTTCCGAAGGAGTGTTTACCACAGTAGAAGACGGTGAGACACTTTCCCTCGGTGACAGGACATTAAAATTTATTTACACACCGTGGGTACACTGGCCTGAGACAATGGTCACCTATCTTGAAGAGGAAGAAATTCTGTTCAGTTGCGATTTTTTCGGTTCCCATATTGCAACCACAGATCTTTTTGTAACGGATGAAGCACGGGTTCATGAGGCAGCAAAGCGATATTTTGCCGAGATCATGATGCCCTTCAGAAAAGTTATTAAAAAAGATCTCGATAAACTTGAGCCCTTGAGTATCAAAATGATAGCACCGGGACACGGCCAGATATTCCAGCATCCGGAACTGATCCTCGATGCCTATCAGGAATGGGTTCAGGGTTCCTGCCGGAACACAGTTGTACTGCCCTATGTATCCATGCATGAAAGCACTAAGCTCATGGTGAACTACTTTACTGCCGCCCTTGTGGAAAAAGGGGTAAAAGTGGAATTGTTTAATCTCGCAGAAACCGATATAGGAAAACTTGCCATGGCACTTATGGACGCTGCAACAATTGTTGTGGGAACACCCACGGTTCTTGCAGGCCCGCACCCCTACGCCGCCTATGCTGCGTTTCTGGCAAATGCCCTGCGCCCCAACACAAAATTTCTTTCCATAATAGGATCCTATGGATGGGGAGGAAAAACCGTTGAAACACTTGCCGGAATGATTCCAAATTTAAAAGTGGAAGTTTTAACTCCTGTTCTCTGCAAGGGAAAGCCTTCAGATGATGCGTATAAGGCATTGGATGAGCTTGCAGCCTCAATTGCCGAAAAACACAGGGAACAGGGATTTAATTAATTTTCCAGGAGGTTATTGCATCGATGCAATCAATGCATTTTTATTCATCAAAAGCTGTATGTTTAATCTCTTTTGCGATCATTGCCCTGCTTCTGTGTTTATCTTTCAATGCGGAAGCAGGCGACCTGAGTGCGATTCTTGCCGAGGTGGAGCAGAACACTCCGGCACTTAAGGCTGCCCGTGCAGAAACTGCAGTTCGGAAGGCAGCAGTGAGACATGCAAAAGGACAGTATTTCGGGGAAGTTGATGCCATGGCTGAAGACAGTCGTTATAACGCAGATCGCCTGATAAATCCCATGAGTTATCCACCTGATCTCAAGTCAAAACTCTTTGATAAAAATCAGTTTGGTTATGGCATTACAGCACATGTTCCATTGGATATAAACGGCCGTATTACAGCCATAGTTAATGCTGCAGAAAAGCAGATGAAGGCTGCCCTTGCAAGTCAAAGTGATGTCAGGTTGACTCTGCTCCACGGTGCTGCAAGTCTCTATCACAGTCTTGAAGGTGTAAAAGCAATGGAAGATGCCCTGAAAAAACAGATTCAGGCACTTACAGCCCATATAAAAGTTGCCACTGCTTCCATAAAAGCCGGCAGAACAGCCCTTGTGGAAAAATTACGCATTGTTGCAGACAAGGAAGCGGTAAAAGGAAAACTTGCTGATTTATACGGCAGGGAACAGGGCATAAGGGCAAAACTTGCAGCCCTTATGGGAACAGCATCTTTTTCCGATGTTGTCATCCCTGTCCATAACCCGCCTTTAAATACTGTGGAGCCGGTTGACAATATTATGAACAGGCCTGATATTCATGCCCTGCAGTTTAAAAAAAAAGCTGCAGATGCAGATGTAAAAGCTGCTGTGTCAGAGCGTTTGCCCGGACTTAACTTAAATGGTTCCTGGATTCAGAATCAGGGATTCAATGGAGAGGGGGATGATACATGGGCGCTGTCCATACAGGTAAAAATGCCCCTTTGGGACGGAGGCAGCCGCAAAGCAGCCGTTGCAAGAGCAGAGGCAGGTTCCAGTGCTGTCCGTTATCAGTTGACAACTCTTAAGAATCAGGCAAGGGCGGAACTTAATGCAGCAAAGGCAGATGCCAGTGCAGCAAAAACAAGCTACACTGCCACCACGGCATCGGTGGATGCAGCAAGGGAAACTGCAAGAATACAAACCGACCGCTTTGCCAGGGGACGTGTCTCCGCAGCGGATCTTGTTGATGCCGAGGCTGCCCTTGCCGGAGCAAGGTCAGACCGTGCCCTTGCTCTGACATACTGGTGGCAGGCTGAAGATCGTATAAGACACGCTGTCGGCCTGGAGCCCATTGCATATAAACGACCATGAGGCCGGGCTGGATTTGCCCAGATTTGTCTCATAGAATCAAGGATTCTGACAATAAATAAAAATGGCATAATGCCGCCCTCTGCTATCGACATTTTGAGCAGTATTTTCATAAAAAAAAGGAGTAACAGATGACTGGGAAAAAACGAATCTGGCATTACTTACTCGCAGTTTTAATTTTTGTGGTTTTAATTGCAGCAGGTATAAAGATAC
>WGCX01000139.1 GCA_015493575.1 Desulfobacteraceae bacterium
GTCCAAATGGACGGGTAGCAAATACTGGACAGAATTTATATTATAAAGTCAAATATTTACATTTTTTTGCTGATTATTAAGGTTGTTTATATTTTAAAAATTTGCTATCAACGATTCAGTTAAATTATAAAGTTAAAAAAAATCGCGCGATATTATGCAATTGGCGAACATAAAAAAGGCCATGAAATATACCAAGGCGGGCGATGCCCGCAACCCATTTGCATCTCCTCAATTTCTTGTTTTTTTTAACAGGAATTGAGGAGTAAGGCACTAAAACGGGAGGGCTATGCCGGCAACCCGAAAATTTTTCTGTTTTTTTATTACAGGAATTCAGAAATAAGGCAATTAAGTGCTGAACGAAAGTCACATTTTTTTATTTTGCTATGGCACTTTAAAAACAACAAATATGGAATCCGGTCAAAAATTAATCACGATCTTTTTTTACAATACCGGATTTCAAAACAGAAAGGGGAAGGGTAATGGAAAAAATTGATATACCCAGACTGAAAAGTATTGTTGGGGAAAAAAATGTAAAAACCGAGCCTGCAGATCTCTATATTTACGGCTCTGACTCCTCTGTGCATGCTTCAAAAGCATGGGCAGTTGTAAGGCCCGGAAAAACAGAAGAGGTGCAGGAAATAATGAGATTTGCAAATGCGGAGAAAATTCCCGTGATTTCCAGGGGAGCAGGTTCCGGCATGTGCGGCCAGGTTGTACCTCTTAAAGGTGGTCTGATAATGGATATGAAGCGGATGAACCATATACTTGAAATCAACCCTGCAGATGTTTACTGCCGGGTCGAGCCTGGCGTTGTGGACGATGATTTAAACGCCGCACTCAAACCCTATGGTGTTTTTTATCCGCCAACTCCCGCCTCAAGCAGAATTGCAACAATTGGAGGAGAAATAGGAAATAATGCAAGCGGAGTACGCTCTGTAAAATACGGTGCCACAAGGGATTCGGTTCTTGGAATGAAAGTTGTTCTGGCAAACGGAGATCTTGTAACCATGGGAGCCCATACAAGGGTTGAAGCATCGGGCTACGAACTTCACAAACTCATGGTGGGCTCCGAAGGAACCCTTGGAATTGTTGTTGAAGCCACCCTTAAATTTGTACCCATACCAAAATTCAGGTGCCTTGGTCTTGCCAATTTCGATAAACTTGAGCAGGCAGGACATGCAATTTCCGAAATAATGGCCGGCGGAGTTTCTCCTTCCATGCTTGAGCTAATGGATAACGTGGCCATCAAAGCGGTTAATAAAACCCTTGATCTCGGTATTCCCGATGTGGATGCCATACTGCTCTACGAAGCCGACGGCATGGTAAAAGAAGCCGTGGAGTTTGAAATAGATGCCATGCAGGAAATATGCAGAAAACACAATGGAACGGGTCTGACAAGAAGCTATAAACTGGAAGAAAGAACAAAACTGTTCATGGGACGTAAAAAACTCTTTCCTGCCCTTTCTAAATTCAGTAATGTACTTGCATGTACATCACTTGCAGATGATATGGCAGTACCCTATTCAAAAATGGCTGAAATGGCAGATAAAATCCATAAAATTGCAGACCGCAACGATATTGTAATGACCGCTTACGGCCATTGCGGTTCAGGATGCATGCACACAAAAATTCTCATGAATCCAACGAAAAAAGAACAATGGGCATCTGCTGAAAAAGCCGTTGCAGAGGTTTATGAATATGTACGTTCAGTGCATGGAACAACTTCAGCAGAACATGGAATCGGTATTTCCAAAGCAGGTTCCTTTCACAGGGAAAAAGCGGATTCCCTGCAGCTTATGAGAAATATCAAAAGGGCTTTTGATCCAAACAATATTTTAAATCCTGATAAACTTATGGATGCCCCTGATGAATGGGTTTCTGCAACAGATTTAAGGTATATGGCTTCCTGAAATAAAAATTTTGTATAAACTGCCATGGGGGAGATCCGGCCATATCCGGATCAACCCCATGACCGACGACATATGGAGTGAACATTATGGAAAATCAGGTGATTGAATTAAAACATGCTGAAAAGTGGAAAGACACTTTAAACAAATGTATAAGATGCGGATACTGCTATGAGCACTGTCCCCTTATCAAATACACGGGATGGGAGTCAGATGCGCCAAGGGCAAAGCTCATCATGATTTACGGCATGCTGTCAGGCAATCTTGAACCATCAAAATATATCGGAGAAAAACTTTTTTCATGTTTTTACTGCAAAAGATGTGAAGCTGCCTGTTCTGCAGGCGTACCCCTTACAGATGTTTTTTCCGATGTAAGAAAAGATTTTGTGGGAACTGAATTTGAAGCCACCGGCTCAACCGCTGTAACAGGAGAAAATTGTGTTCTCTGCCTTACATGCGTCAGGGCATGCCCACACGAGGCCAGACTTCTTGTGGACGGAGAAGTTGTAACTGACATGGTTAAATGCCAGAGCTGCGGCATATGCGTTGATGTTTGTCCAAACAAATGCATCACAATCGAAAATGCCTATGGTACTGATTCTGACTCCTTAAACAGTGAAATTAAAGAGTTCCTCGGCAAAAACAATTCCAAAGCTATTGTGTTTGGCTGTAACTGGTCTTTTTATCCAGGACTTCAAACAGCTGAAATATCTGATTGTACTCCCTGTGAATCAGAGCCTGTCCAGGAAGAATATAAAATTCTGATAAACCTCTGCGGCGGCAGACTGTCAAAAACCCAGCTTATCGAACCACTGCTCAACGGTGCATGGGGAGTGCTTGTGGCATGCTGTCCCGATGGTGATTGCGAGCATGACGGTAATATCAAGGCAAAGGCACAGGTAAAAATTCTACGTGATCTTTTTAAGGAAATGGAGATTAATCCTGATCGGATTCAACTTGTACAGATAGCACATGGTGACAAAACAGGTTTCCAGGCTGCAATTGATGAATTTATGGAAAAAATCAACGAACTCGGACCGATGAAAGCTTAAACCCGGGCTTTTATAACGGCCATGAGGCCGGGCTGAACTGCGTTACAGCGCCTCAAAGAATCAAAGATTCTGACAAAAATAAAAAGAGCATCAGTTACTCTGTAAGAAGTTAGCTCTTTCTTATAAACCGCCACGGCCGAAGCTATAAAAAGGAATAAAAATCATGGAAGTAAAAGTACCATATGGAAAAGATAGCGAGCAGAAAGTTTTAATAAGCGACAGTATGGAGGTTAATTTTTTAACTGCCAATGATGTTGCCATTGGTGACCAGGCTGATGTTATTAAAAATGCAGTTGCAGACCCCATTGAAAGTAAAAGCCTGGCAGATTTTCTCTCTGATGCAGAGGATGTTCTAATTATTGTAAACGATGCCACACGTCCCACACCGACAAAAAAAGTTTTAGATGTTATCTACACTGATCTTGAAAAAATTCCCGTAAAATTCATCATTGCAACCGGAGCCCACAGGGGACCTTCCCAGGAGGAATATATCCAGATATTCGGTGAATATTATGAAAAAATCAAAGACGATATCATTGTCCATGATGCAAAAAAATCCGAGGATATGGTGTTTCTCGGCAAATCATCCAACGGCACTGAGATGTTTGTCAACAAGGCAGGGGTTGATGCCCATAAAATAATCATCATCGGATCTGTTGAACCCCATTATTTTGCAGGCTATACAGGTGGAAGAAAGTCATTTCTGCCCGGCATTGCAGGCTTTAACACCATAGAGCAGAACCACAAACTTGCCCTTTTACCTGAAGCAAAGGCTCTGGCCCTTGAAGGCAATCCCGTACATGAAGATATGGAAGATGCAATCCAGACAGTGAAAAAAGAGATCTTTGCAATAATGACTGTCCTTGACAAAGACCATAAAATCTATGCGGTCACTGCAGGAGATATTCATGCATCATTTACTGAAGCCACAGTAAAGGCAAACGAGGTTTTTGCAGCTCCCATCAGGGAAAAAGCGGATATTGTTGTTTCTGTTGTAAAATTTCCGGGAGATATTGACCTTTACCAGGCACAGAAGGGAATCGACAATGCCAAACTTGCCTTAAAGGAAAACGGCATCATGATTCTCGTGGCAAAATGCAGGTGTGGTATCGGCGGCAAAGCATTTGCCGACCTGCTCGGGAGCAGCAGAACCCCCCAGGATGCACTTGATACCATAGAAAAAGGATATGTTTTAGGGTATCACAAAGCAGCTAAAATGGCAGAAATAGGAAGATGGGCTGAAATGTGGGGTGTTACGGATGTTGAACCTGAAGTGATTTCAAAACTTTTTATAAAACCGTTTAATTCCCTGCAGCAGGCCCTTGATGCAGCAGTTGGCATAAAGGGCATAAAAGCAAAAATCCTGTTTCTCATGGATGGAGGATTAACTGTTCCAATGGTGGAATAATTCCGGTTAATTCAATTTTTTTTGTGGTGACCATGATGATGGATATGGCATGAGATTGATCCGGATTTTATTGAATCAGTAACGGGTATTACAGACAATGTAATACCCGTTTTCAATTTAAATGGAACTTTTGCTAACCGCAACCTGTATCTGTCTCAATTTCCTGTTTTTTACTACAGAAATTAAAGGGATAAGGCGCTAATGGTTCGCAGAGCATTTATCAATTGTTCACGGAACCGGGTTGGGACATGATAACTATTTCATCAAGATCTGATGAAAGTTTTCTGACGGTTCTTACAAATTCATTCTGGAATCCATGGTTTTCCGCATTGGTAAACCCTGAAAAATCCATAAGTTCAAGTTTTTTTACAAGGTTAAGCAGGTCTAAAAGATAAGTTTCAGCAAGGGATTCCCATGCCTCAAGCCTGATCTTTCTGCTCTGATACTTTTGACCTGCCTGTTTTTGACCTGCCTGGTCTGCTGATTCTTTTTTTTCTGCACCATTCATCCCTGACATGGCAAATTTTGTCCCTTGCAGCGCTTTTTTCAGCTTTAAAGGATCTTCTTCCCTGATTCTTTTATTTAATACTCCGTATAAAAGCTGGAATAGCGCATCCACCCTGTTTGTTTTCATCAAAGTGGGGCTGTGGAAAAAAGAAAAATTTGTATCCACTGTAACATCTGCCTTTTCAAGGTACACGGTTTTTTCAAACCAGTTCAATGTATAGTTTATATAATCATTGCGCTGCCATTTCTCTTTTCCCCATGCATGGGCCCTGACCACTTTAGCAAGTTCCGATATACATATATCATTGGTATCATAATCAAATTTTCCGAGAAATCCTCCCTCCTGGAAAATATCAACACCCGGCCTGTGGGCATGTTCTGAAATCTCAGCACACAGGACCCTTTTTCCGTTTCCAGGTCTTAATATGATAATTTTACAGGATGGTTCTCCCTTATCAATGCGCTGCCATTCTTTAATCGAATCAGGTGGCGCAATTGTGCCGGCAGCAGAATAAGGTAAAAAAGCTGCAAAAAGGCCAGGGCTTAAATCAACCCTTGCAAGCGCAGCATCGAATAATGGGAGATCTTCGTCTTCAAGCTGGCACACAGGTGTAAGCCGTCCCTTTTCAAGATAAGGCTTAAACAGATCCATAACATTTTCAAGGCCTTCCTGCCAGCGTTCACTGACCGGATCTTTTCTGTCATCAGCAATTTTCTTTGATTCAGATAAATTTTTATCCATTAAAAACTCCATTTTAAAATTCTAAGTTGCTGAAAAAACCGGAATACTTTCATACTGCATACCAGCAACATTGTTTTTTTAAATCAGGTTTCAGGCAGATCCCCAAGATCCTCCTTTAATTGTGATAAAAGGATTGCAAAATCAACATCACGTTCTTCTTTTGCACTGATTTCTATGATTCTCGCCCTTTCTGCAGCATCTCTCAGACCTAAATTCAACAAACTGCCCTTAATTGAATGTGCCGACATTCCAAGCTTGTGAAAATCGTTGTTTTCCAGGGCAGATGCAGCAGACAATAAATTTTCTGAAAGAGTTTTTCCGGCATGTACAACCATATTGTCGATCTGATCGTCATTTAAATTATAAACCGAGCTTAAATGGTTTTTTACCGATGATAAAATGTCTTTTTCACGAGGAGAATTTACTTCTTTTTCCATCCCGGTTTCTCCATTTTCCATTGTGATAGTTTCAGGATGTTTAATTCCTGTATCCCTGCCAATGAGTGAATCCCTTACAAGTTTTGCTATTGCTTTTTTTATATCCTCAAAAACAAAAGGCTTTGTAATATAGCTGTCCATACCGGCCTGCATACACTCCTTTCTGTCACTGCCCATTGCATTTGCAGTCAGTGCAACAATGGGAATATGGCGGCCTTTAAGCTTGTTCTGCAAATCAAAAATTAAATTTTCCGGCAATACAGTCTGCGCATTGATAAGTTTACTCACAGGTTTACCTTTTTCAACAGCCCTGATGATTCTGCAGGCAGTAATTCCATCCATAACAGGCATCTGGATATCCATAAAAATCAGATCAAAACGCTGACAGGCAAGCTTTTCCAATCCTGATAAACCATTGTCAGCAACAGCATATTCATGACCGCCCTTTTGCAGAATCATTTTAAAAAGTTCCTGGTTGATTGCATTATCCTCGACCATGAGTATGTGCAGATCCCGGATATCACTTGCTGCATCTGTTTTTTCATCTTTTAATTCATCACTGATATTTTTATTGCAAATACCCAGTTTAAGGGTGAAAGAAAATCTGCTTCCTGCTCCGGGCGTGCTTTCAACCCAGATCTCGCCTCCGAGGAGATTAACCAATTGTTTGCAAATTGTAAGCCCAAGCCCGGTACCGCCGAATTGTCTGACAATGGATGCATCTGCCTGGTGAAAATCTGCAAAAATCTTTTCCTGTTCTTCAGGAGCGATTCCTATACCGGTATCTGAAACTGAAAAAAAAGCTGTTATTTTATCACCGCCAATTCCATTACCGGCAAAATCGTTCTCATCATTTTTATTTTCATTATTTCCCTTATTTCCCTTCCAGTCATCACCTTTATTTGTAACTTCACCGGTTGCATTTGTGTTCTTTTCATTTTCATTATGCCATGACAGCTCCACCTTGAGTTCTATGGCACCCTTTTCAGTAAATTTGGCTGCATTTCCGATTAGGTTATAGAGAATCTGGCGTATCCTGAATTGATCACCCACAAGACATTTGGGAATATCGTCGTTCTCCGCCTTGATTTCATGAATGACAAGTTCCAGGCCCTTTTCCACAATCTGCGGATTCATGGAAGAAAACACAGTTTCAAGAAGTTCTGGCAGGGAAAATGGTTCATACAGGATATCAAGTTTGCCTGCTTCAATTTTGGAAAAATCAAGGATATCATTGAGCAGCATCAAAAGATGGGATGAGGAGGACTGAACATTGGTGAGAAGATATTTCTGCCTGTCCGTAAGAGGGGTTTCAAGTGCCAGTTTATTCATGCCGAGAATGGCATTCATCGGTGTTCTTATTTCATGGCTCATATTTGCAAGAAAAACAGTTTTTGCATGATTTGCATTTTCCGCCTGTTTTTTTGCCTCTTCAAGGGCTTCTGTCATTTCACGGCGATATATAATCTCCCTTCTCAGTTTATAATTCCATAAAAATCCTGCAAAAATAAAAACAATTATCAAAATCCCAAACCTTATTGACCATTTTAAAAACCCTTTCAAGTTATTGTCACTCGGAAACCAGCGCTGTTTAAGCGTTAAAAGAGTTTTTTCAGGCATTAGTGCAAAGCCCTGGTTGACAAGATGAAGCAATTTTTTATTTTTTTTGAGTACTGCCGGATGTATCGCATTGGATACAATGATATTCCCCTTTGATATACTGCCTTCAAGCCCCATCCTCTGTAGTTCTCCCGTCATTTCAGGGACTTCGGATATAATTGCTGAAATATGGTCATCCAGGAGTGCGGAGATCATATCATAAAGATGCAGATAGGAAATAACACGAATTCCAGGGTATTTTTTTCTGACATACGATTCCTGGAAAGAATCCTTGACAATGCCGATTTTTCTTCCTGACATTTCATCAAGGGGCAGATGCAGTGCTTTTGATTTAAAATATATGGCAGTATCAACCTTTAAAATGGGAATGGAAAAATCAAGCCAAGCCTTACTCTTATCACTGATAAACATACCGGAGTGAACATCTGCATACCCATCTTTTAAACATTTCAATGTATCAGACCAGTTGGTCATCTTGAATTTAACCGGTTTGCCGACAATTTTCGCCCATTTTTTCCACAGGTCAATCAGGAATCCCGTTGCTTCTCCATTTGTATTGATCATGGAAAAAGGTGGATAATCACTGGAGACAGCAACAATAATGGTTCCATCGGCTTTAGACGATCTTCCTGATACCCAGCGTCTTTCAATATTTTTTCTCTCTTGGGGTGTAATTGCCGCCATACCGGAATTGACAAGATCAAGCATGGACTGATTACCTTTTTTCACAGCAGCATACCATTTTTCAGAATAAAGGGGGGAATTCTGGTCAAAATGAAACAGAGAAGCAATGCCGTTTTCTGCAAGATAGTAAAGCCCTGTTGCCGTATCTGCTGCAAAGACTCTGAGTTTTCCCGACTCCAGATCTTTTATAAGAGCGCCATAGTCATTGTATTCGGCAATTGCAGCATCGGGGAGATGTTTTTTCAGATATCCCTCCACATAATCATTTTTGATTACACCAATTCTATAGGCAGAAATCTGGTCAAAGGTATCCGGAGATGGAATGATTTTATTGAAAAAAATATGAGTGGTTGTTTTTGAAAGACTTGTACTGTAATCGAGATACCTGCCCCTTTCCTTATTGTAGAACAGTCCTGCATGCACATCTGCCCGCCCGGTTCGCACCATATCAAGGGTCTCATCCCACAGGGCAGGCTTAAACCGAACAATAACTTTTGTTTTTTTCGCCCATAATTTCCAGAAATCAATCATCAGGCCATCGGGCTCGCCCTGTTGATTTGTAAATTCAAAAGGAGCAATATCGGAACAATAGACCACGGAAATCGCTACAGGCGCTGAATTCTTTTCTTTCCGTGAAGCAGCAGCAGATTTCATTTCTGTATGAAAAGTATTGGCAGGACCCGTTTCCGCCCGGGCAGCAGCTGACGTAAACACACACAAAACCGGTATGAACAAAATCAGAAAAAAAATTTCCCTATTCATTATCTTATTAATCACTTAATTCATTACCATATTAAACACTTAATTCATGTTTATTAAGATTCATATTATTGTAAGTTCTAACAATCTGATATTCACTGTAATAGGGGAAAAACAGGTATTCTGTCAAGGATAAGAATAAATATCTGCTACTGGCGTTTAATTAAAAACTGGTTAATGCTGAATTTCAGTGATATATTTATGGAATAGATTGATAT
>WGCX01000140.1 GCA_015493575.1 Desulfobacteraceae bacterium
TATCGGGATTGTGAAATGTAACACGATCCACAATCCCTTTCATGGTTTCCTTTATCATTCCTGTATGGTCTTGTTTTACTATAATATCAAGACTCCCCAAAAAATATGCCGATCAACATTAATTGCTTATCTCTGGTTTTCTTGTTTTTCTGGCAAAAGAATTTAAAAAAATCGTTTTGGTTCAGGCTTGTCCAGGGTAGTTTTTAAATACCACTTTCCTGGTTTGACACACCTGCATCGTCAAAGGATGCCATTTCCCTCATGATCCTGCAAGCTGCATCTGCAATATCAATGGTTAAGGCTGCTCCTGTCCCCTCTCCAAGTCTCATGTTCAAATCGATCACAGGATCAAGCCCCATATGTGAAAGTGCGGCTTTCTGGGAAATCTCAACGGATTTATGACCGGAGATCAAATAACCCTTTATGTTGGGATCGATAATATAGGCAACAAGACCTGCAGCCGTTGATATCACACCGTCAAGGACCACTGCTGTTCCCTTTGAAGATGCGGCAAGGGCTGCCCCTGCGATTCCTGCAATTTCATACCCGCCGATTTTTTTTAAAATTTCAAATCCGTTTTTGCCGTCGGGTTTATGAAAATTAAGCGCTTTTTCAATAATTTCGGTCTTGTGAGCAAGTCCTTTATCATCGATGCCTGTTCCCCTTCCTGTGGCCTGTGCAGGTGTGATTCCGGTAATCGTACTGATAATGGATGATGCCGATGTTGTGTTGCCGATTCCCATTTCTCCAAGACCCACAATATCAATTTTCTGTTCATTGTAAACAGATAAAAATGCTTCCATTCCCCCTGCAAGGGCCTGGAACACTTCGTTTTCAGTCATGGCATCCTCAATTGCAAAATTGCGCGTTCCCCGGCGCACCTTTTTTTTGATCAGGTCAGGATGATTCTCAAAATCAGCATTGACTCCCATGTCCACAACTTTAATATCAATATTATGGTGCCTGCACAACACATTAATTGCAGCCCCACCCTTTAGAAAATTATCAACCATCTGGAAGGTGACTTCTGCCGGAAAGGCAGAAACGCCCTCTTCGGTTATTCCGTGATCCCCTGCAAACACAAATGATGCTTTTTTATGAATCACCGGATTTAAGGTGTTCTGGATAAGGCTCATCTGAAGTGCAAGATCCTCAAGTTTGCCAAGGGCGCCAAGGGGTTTTGTTTTATTGTCTATTTTCCCCTGGGCAGCTGCTGCAAGTTCATCTGAAACCGGGGCAATATTTTTAATAATGGATGTACACAACTCTTTTGCGTTTTTAAAAATTTTGTTACCGGGTAAATCTGTTTTTCCATCTTTGTTTACCAATTGATCATGATTTGTCATTTTATCTCCTGAATTTAAAATTTTGTTATTTATTTTATCGATTTTGTTTTCGCTCTTAGGTACATTTTTATGCTTTCCCGTAAAATCGAGAATATATTTAAAATTATGTCCGGAAAGGATTTCAGGCATCAGGTTCACTATGGCTTCAGGCTCCAGGAAGTCTTCAATCAGCATTTCAAGACTTGATTGATTCTTTTCCATGAAAGGCAGGGCCTTTATCATATTCTTCCTTGTAAGGCCATAGGCTCCGTGGATTTCAGCTTCTTTGTAATGTATTAAATTGATTAAATTTGTCTCTATGTTTTTATTTTTAACAAGCCCGCTGAAAAATGAAAGCCTGCCACCTTTGGCAAGTTTTACGATTCCAAGATCAAAGGCAGCAGGATCAGGACATGCATTCATAACAGCGTCAAATTCACTTTCAAAAGTATTTTTTACGCATTTAATACCTGCTGCTTCAAGAAAATGTCCTGCTTTTTTAATTTTTTCCTCTCTTTTTTCAATAACAAGGGGCAAAGCGCCTATATCACGGCAGATCAGGGCTGCAATCAATCCCACGCTTCCTCCGCCGTAAATGATGATCCGTTCACCCTTTTTAAGCCTCAGTTTATTAATGCCGTTTAATGCACAGCCAACAGGTTCGGTAAGACATGCGATGTGTGAGCTTAAGCTGTCAGGAACCGGGACAAGACTTTTTTCAGGGGCAAGAACATAATCTGCAAATCCTCCATCAGTGTGGAAACCCATTATTTTCATGTCTTCACACAGATTCTCCCGGTTTGAGGTGCAGTACCTGCATTGACCACAGCTTGTTCCGGGCCAGATGGTAAACCGGTTCCCATCATTATCCACAGCTGAAACTTCATGGCCTGCCACCCTTGGAAAAACAAGATCCCTGTGTCCCTGATCCCACATTTTTGCATCTGTTCTGCAGACAGCACAATAAAGCACTTTCAGCAGACGATGACCTTCAGTCACTTCCAAAGGACCGCATTGTCTTATAGAAAGTTTTTTAAGACCTTCAAGAACGATTCTTTTCATTTTTTTATTTTTCCTCAAAGGGAATTTCCGTTAAAATTAATCGGTAAATGCATGCATTATCAAAGCCATTGTTTTTCAGGCATTTTACATGCTCTTTTACATTTAATATTTTATCCACAGGAAACACGCTTGCCTTGTCAAGGGCGCAGAGAAGGTATTGGTTTTCCTTTACCCTTATGTAAGCATCATTGTTTTTTATTATTAAAAGTTCTGTTTCCATCTGTGACTCCTGAAATAAATTTAATGAACATGTAAAAAATCATATTATGACATTGTTTCAGCCTCTACATATTTAAATTATAAATAAATATTCGAGCTTATCATGTAAATTTTGTGCAGTGCTTCATAAAAATATCCGGGTTACAAAAGGTTCTCAAGTCTTTTAAGACCCTTTTCAGGCTCACGGTTCTGATTCTTTACCCAGTTTCTCAGGTTTTCAAATGCCAGACCGTCAGCAAGGGATTCTTCCGCTTTTTCTATCCCACTGCCAATACTGTCCGCCTGACCTGCAATATAAAATATCAGGCCTGCATTTAATATTGCTGCATCCCTTCGAGCGCTGTTTTCTCTCCCCAGTATAAGGGAAGCAAAACGCTTTGATTCCATACTGATATCCTTTTCAGGTGCAAGTTCAACTGGATCATGGACATCCAGTGAAAAATCATCAGGAGAGAATCTGTATTCATTGATATCACCGTTTTCAAAAAATTCTGCGCACCAGGTAGTCCCGCACACTGAGGCTTCATCCATGCCGAGATCAGAGCCGTTAATTCCGCCGTGGAGCACAACAGCTCTTTTATATCCAATGGCCTGCATCACTTTTGCCACAGGAAGAACCATATCCCTTGAGTAAACGCCACGCACGGCAGTTTCCGGCATGGCTGGATTGGCAAGGGAAGCAGCAATATTAAGCGTTGAACCAAAATAAATATTGGACAGTATTCTGCCAAGGGCCATGGGATGTATTGCAGGACTCATCCCGTTAAACAGGCCCATGCCTGCGTTCTCAATGCTTGCTGCAACAATTTCTGCACTGCACTCCACGTCAACGCCAAGGGCTTCTGCCATATCCACGGTTCCGCACATGGATGTAATCGCCCTTGCCCCGTGCCGTGCCATTTTAATTTTTTCCGATGCAGCAATAATGGAGGCTGCCGTACTTATATTAAAAGTTTTAAATGTGTCCATGCCGGTACCGCTGTTTTCAACAAGAACACATCCATTGTCAGGCAGATTTATATCAACTTTAACAGTGTCTAACCTGTAAATCGCCTCCCATGCCCCTGCCACCTCCTGTTCTGTCTCACCCTTGGAAGTAAGAGCCGCGAGAAATGCTCCCTGCTGCATCCCGGTTGTTTGATCATTCAGAATCAAGGTGAAAGCATCATTTGCTTCTTTTCTTGTAAGATTTTCTTTTTGAATAAGACGGGTGATAACTCCCCCGAATTTTTTATCATCTTCAACTTTTCTGCTGCTGTTTTGCTGCATGTCAAATCTCCATAAAAATATTTTTATAAAACCCCTGCAAAGTCCCTTTAAGAATAAGAGTTTCTATATTTGTTGAGAGGCAGTCTGAGAGTCTCCAGATCCGCCTCATGGCGGTTTATAAGAAACACATTACTAAAAAAGAGAATAGTAATCCTTTTGCTTTTGGATATTTATCCTCTAACACTTTGTTTGAAAAATAAATTGTAAATATCAAATCAATAATATTTTGTTTCCATTTGGTTGACAATTCAGTAATAGACGACA
>WGCX01000141.1 GCA_015493575.1 Desulfobacteraceae bacterium
GAGATGTGTATAAGAGACAGCTAAATTCCTTGTTTTTTATTGCAGAAATTCAGGGGCAATGCACTAATTCCTTGACTTTATTTTCCACAAGTGATTGCTTCTTTTTGTACTGTTTTAAATTCTGTAATGTTGCAACTATTTACCCATGAATGTTGCAAGTGTTATTTTTTTATGAAAAATAACACTTAAATGATTATGCTATTTCAGAATTTGTCAGAATCTTTGATTCTTTAATATGGATCAGGACAAATCCAGATCCACTTAAAAAACGGAGAAGCAATGCTTTTTAACAGATACGACTTCACCTGCCAGCTTGAAACCGATGCCAGCCTTCCATATTATAAAGGCTCCACCTTCAGGGGAGTATTTGGCAGGGCGCTGAAAAAAGTGGTCTGCGCTTTAAAACAGCAGGAATGCAGTTTATGCATTCTCAGTTCCCAATGCATATATGCGCAGGTTTTCGAGACCCAGGCTGTGCCGGAGAACAGAGATACCAGGATTGCATCTGCCCCCCATCCCTTTGTGATTGAACCGCCCCTTACCACTGAAACTCAATTTAAAGCAGGATCATGTTTTGATTTTTCACTGCTTCTCATGGGCGAAACAAATAAATCCATTGCCTATTTCATCTATGCCTTTGAACAGATGGGCAGAATCGGCATAGGCAGAAAAATCAACGGCAGGCGGGGACAGTTTTTACTTAAAACCGTAACATGCAACAACAATACAATATATTCATCTTCAGACAGAAAATTGTCCCTGAGCGAACCTGCCGGAAACCTGAATCCTGCACCTTTACAAAAAAATCAGCCTGTCTGCCCTTGTATAAAACTGATTCTTCAAACTCCTCTCAGGCTTAAATACGGCAATAAATTGCATGCGGATCTGCCTTTTCACCTGCTTGTCAGGGCCATGCTGCGAAGGATTTCCTCTCTTATGAACATATATGATAAAGGCGAGCCTGATCTGGATTATAAAGGACTTGTAAAAAAAGCGTATGATGTGGAAACTGTGGAAAAAAAACTGTCCTGGTATGACTGGCAGCGTTATTCATTCCGGCAGGACAAAAAGATGCTCATGGGCGGCATGACAGGAACCATAACCTATAAGGGAAACCTTGGTGAATACCTTCCCCTTATTGATTTCTGCAAAAAAGTACACATCGGCAAACAGACAAGTTTCGGACTTGGAAAAATAGACACTGAGATGATATCATGAAAAATATTCTCCTGGCCGTTACCGGCTTAAGCCCCCAGGTAATTACAGAAACCCTTTATGCGCTCCATAAAAACCACAGACAGGTTGATGAAATCCATATCATCACCACAGGAACCGGCAGAGAAAAAATATATGCCCGCCTCCTGGGAGGCCGCCAGGGTTATTTTTATAAATACCTTGAAGAATACGGAATTAAAAAAGACAGTATTTTATTTGACCATTCAAATATTCATGTGATCGCTGATGAAAACAGCAATGAACTTGAAGATATTTCAGATGTACATGCAAATGAAATCCTGCTTAAAAAATGTCTTGAACTGGCATTTGAATTTACCGGCAACAGCGATACCTCTGTATTTTTTTCCGTAGCCGGAGGAAGAAAAACAATGAGTTCCTGCCTTACACTAACAGCCCAGCTTTACGGCCGCCCCCGGGACAGGCTGTACCATGTTCTTGTTTCACCGGAATTTGAAAACAATCCTAATTTTTTCTATCCCCCTGTAAAATCACGTAAAATAAAACTTATGGACAGCAAAGGCCAGCCCTATTACAAGGACACAAAATTTGCACGCATCACACTTATCAATATCCCCTTTGTCTCCATCCGTCCATACCTGTCTTCGGACCAGCTCAGGGAGCCAAAAGATCCAGGAACACTCATGCTCTCGCTTGTCAGGGAAAAAACACCGTCCCTTGTCGTGAACCTGCCTGAAAAAAAGATCTTATATAAAAACATAGAGCTTGATTTAATGCCCGCACCAATGGCCCTTTACGCCTTTTTTGCCAGACAGAAAAAAGAATGCACCAAAGACCGGGACAGATGCATGGACTGCCGGGACTGCTTCATGGATGCAGACTCAGTGACAGACAATGCCGATACCATTGCACAAATATACAAAAAAATATGCGGCTCCCGCCTTGCGGAAGAGATGAGTGATACCGGCATTACAGCCCTGGACACAGGTAATTTCCGATCCTTTAAAAGCAGGATCAACACAAAAATTGCAGACACATTCGGCCAAAGCGCAGCAGACAGTCTCGGCATAACTGCCACAGGCGCACGCCCTTCAACAGAATACGGAATCTTAATGGATAAAACCCGGATCAAAATGATAATTTAAACAAAAATTGACAACTGCAATGTTGCAGACATTGCAAACAATAGTGGTAAAACATATACATAAATACAATATAACACCTGAGCATTCAGGCATCAAATTAATCAGGAGGCGTAAATTATGGATCTGAAAATATTGGTTCTAAGTGCACTTTTGCATGATATTGGCAAGTTTGCGCAAAGGGCAAAACGTCCTTACAGTAAAACTCTGCAAGGTGAATATCTTCCAGTGTTTGATGGTAAATACTCGCATTGGCATGCTTTGTACTCAGACTATTTCATTGAAAATGATCTGCCTCTGCCAGGCGAATTAGAAGAATTCCGTTCACAGATTGCAAGAACGGCTTCGACTCACCATCGTCCAGTTGAAAATAACCTTATGGACATGTGTGTCTCAATTGCAGACAGACTAAGTTCCGGAGCTGACAGAATATACAGTACGGATGAGGAAGCTAAGGCAGGGTTCAGAGAAAGTCGTCTGATAAGTATTTTTGATGAGATTGAATTGTTAAATCATAAATTTAAACCTCCTGGTAAATATTTTTATAAACTGGTACCTCTGGATATCAAAGATGATGTTGTGTTCCCTGTTAAAGATGCTGCCACGGGCCCTGCAAAGGAATATCAGGTTTTATTTGACCAATTCCACAA
>WGCX01000142.1 GCA_015493575.1 Desulfobacteraceae bacterium
CAAACTATAAATATATGTTAACCTCAAAAGTTGAGATAATGACAATAAGGAAAGCCTGACCCTCTTAAATCTTTAATGTTCGATAAAAACTTGATAATCGAGTAATAAGAAACTATGTAATATTATGACGTTGTTCAATACGGTTTTTTTAATGGCAGTCAATTATAACAGTTTTTAACATCACCAAAAGACAGGCCTGCAAAATAATCAGCTATGGTACGGTCATATTCAGCAGTATGCTCAAAAGCTTTTCCGGAAAGGCCAAATCGATCTTCAAGGGTTAATGCTCCGTTGTTCTTTTGCATTTTTTCCAGTAATACCGGATAGTCATCAGGATCTACAACAGATGCAACTCTGATAAAATTTTTTGCAGCAGCCCTGATCATGGTTGGACCGCCAATATCAATATTACCCCTGGCATTTTCACATGTAACACCCTGTTTTGCAATGGTTTCCTTAAAAGGATAAAGATTTGTAACAACCATGTCGATTGTAATTGAAGATGTCCGTTTTAAATCATTTTGATGGGATTCATTATATTTTTCAGTTAACAGTCCAAGATAAATCCTGAAATCAAGTGTTTTAACCAGCCCGCCCTGTGTTTCAGGCTGGCCAGTGTAATCGGCAACCTGGCGCAGGCAGCCATTGGCCTTTTCGCCGAGAATCTCTTTGATTCTTTTAAAAGTACCGCCCGTTGAAAGGATAATTAATTCGGGATTGATTTTGAGCATTCCCGGAATAAAGGTTTCAAGGCCTGACTTGTCTGAGACGCTGACAAGAATGCTTTTGATTGAAACCAGATCGTCAATCTTCTTTACAATGTTTTTTTCCATTTTTCTTTCCTGTATTAATTATTGTTAAAAATTAGGAGACTGAACAGAATGTATACTACTTTAACAAAAGATCAAAATCAAACTATAAATAAAACTGCTCACCCATTGCAGCCTTTTTATAAGAAACTCATTCAAACTACTTTGAATTAGGGAACTGGAAGAAAATAATATACGTATATCGTGCAGTACTTTTGTTCGTTTTCAAGGCGTGATGACAGGTGCATAGTCGAACTATGTGCCTGTTATCACAACGGAGAAAACGGGCAAAAGGGCAAACAGGATGCGTAAATTATTTTTTGGAAGTTCCCTTACAAGAATTTCATTGTTCGTTTTATTATTTCACAGCGATGAAAGATGCAAAATTAAACCATTTCATCCAGACATCAAAAGAATCAAATCCGGCATTTTTAAGTCTGTCATTATGTGTTTCAATGGTTTCAGGAATAAGAACATTTTCAAGGGCATCACGTTTCTGGCTTATCTCAAGTTCTGAATACCCGTTTTCCCTTTTAAATTTTTTATAATATTGATTCTGGATATGTGAAATCAACTCTTTTTTGTGTATAATTTTTTCAGTTAAAAGCAGGACACCTCCTTTAACAAGCCCCTTGTATATCTTCTTAATAAGATCATTTCGCCTGTGAGGAGCAATAAATTGAATTGTAAGATTTAAAATTACAACGGAAGCGTCTATGATTTCAACATTTTCAGCAGGTTCACAGAGCAGTCTGATATTTTCCCGCCACTTCGAGTTTTCCAGCCTTTTTCTGTATTTTTCAATCATTGGGATGGAACTGTCAACGCCAATCATGGAAAAATCATAGTCTCCAAAACATCTGCATATCATAATACCGATGTTTCCATGGGAACATCCAAGATCATAGATGTTAGTTTTTTTAATATAAAAATTCTTACAAAGTTGGGCCTGCCTTTTGATACCTTCATGATAAAAAGGTACTGATCTTGACAGCATATCATCAAATACCGATGCAACCTGTTCATTGAATTCAAAAGCTGTAATTTTATTTTTTCTTTGTGCAAACACCCTGTCTTTTTTCATACAGTATTTTCCATTTACTCAGAGAAGTTTTCATATATTTAAAATCAGGACCATCCATAAACAACATTTTTGCCAGTCAATATCATGAAATTAAAATTAAAAAAACCAGTTATGATAAAATTTTATTTTTTCATCTGCTTTTGTGAAGAACAAAATGGGCGAAGATGGCTTGCTTGGCGAATGTTCCCAAATACTTGACCTTATCATATGAAAATAATATGTTATACATTATGATCAGCATAAGATTTACGCAGATTCCTGCAGATTCATTTATGTTTTAGACACAGTGATGAATAATGTTATAAACATTTTAATTAATGGTCTTGTATATTTATCGGATTTACGTATATTAAATAAATTTACCGCCGTAAGGATCGGAGATGAAATAAGTTGTGCTGAAATAGCGCAGGATTCCGGCCCATGTACAAGGCGCATTAAAGGTTGCATACTCAACGTATTCGGCCTTTGATGCAACGAAGTAGATGGGCCGGAAGACAAGCAATTTCGTTCAACTTATACAATTTTCGATCCTAAATATAAACCGGCATGGCTGTAAAAGCCTTATTGCAGGCTTTCAAACCGCAGCAAGTATGAAACAGCGCCTTGCAATTAAGCTGTTTTATCTAAAAAAAACAAGGAGATTGTATCAGATGGAATACTCCCATGAAGTTGAAGAGATGGTATGTGTTGCAAAGGGACCAAAAAATGGGCCTGCACCCATTCCCGAGGAAGGAAAATGGGTTATGGCAAAGGAAATAAAAGATATCAATGGATTAACCCACGGGGTTGGATGGTGCGCTCCACAGCAGGGTGCATGCAAGCTGACCCTTAATATCAAACAGGGAATCATAGAAGAAGCCCTTGTTGAAACCCTGGGCTGTACCGGCATGACGCATTCAGCAGCCATGGCATCTGAAATTCTGCCGGGAAAAACCATTCTTGAAGCGTTAAATTCAGATCTTGTCTGCGATGCCATTAATGTTGCAATGCGTGAACTTTTTCTCCAGATTGTCTATGGCAGAAGTCAGACAGCTTTTTCCGAAGGTGGACTGCCCATAGGAGCAGGACTTGAAGACCTTGGCAAAGGGCACAGAAGTGTTGTTGCAACAACTTACGGGACAAAGGCAAAGGGGCCGAGATATCTTGAGGTGACAGAGGGATATATCCAGGAAATCGGCCTTGATCAAGACAATGAAATCATAGGTTATAAATATGTTCACCTTGGAACCATGATGGATTTTATTGCAAAGGGAATTGATGCAAATGATGCCCTTGAAAAAGCTGCAGGAACCTATGGAAGATTTGATGAAGCTGTTAAAACCATTAACCCGAGACAGGAATAGGGAGAAGAATAATGCCGTTATTTGAAAGTTTTGAAAGAAGAATTGACCAGATCATTCCCTTTCTTGAAAAATATCAGTTAAATTCACTTGAAGATGCGAAAATTTTGTGCAGTTCAAAGGGCATTGATATATTTAAAATTGTAAGGGAAGTACAGCCAATTGCCTTTGAAAATGCCTGCTGGGCTTATACAGCAGGCGCTGCTGCAGCAATAAAAAAAGGTGAGAAAACGGCAAGTGATATTGCCGTAACTCTTGGTGAAGGCCTGCAGTCCTTCTGTATTCCAGGCTCCGTTGCCCATGAAAGAAAAGTAGGCCTTGGGCACGGCAATCTTGCATCCATGCTTTTAAAGGAAGAAACGGATTGTTTTGCTTTTGTTGCAGGGCATGAGTCATTTGCCGCTGCTGAAGGAGCCCTTGGAATTGCAAAATCAGCCAACAAGGCAAGGACCAAACCTTTAAGGGTTATTTTAAACGGCCTTGGCAAAGATGCCGCCCATATCATTGCAAGAATCAACGGATTTACCCATGTGAAAACCCGGTTTGACTATAAAACAGGTGAACTTGAAATTGTAGAAGAACACCCCTACTCAACGGGTGACAGAGGTAAGGTAAGGTGTTACGGAGCAGATGATGTGCGGGAAGGAGTAGCAATTCTCCATTTTGAAAAAGTTGATGTTTCCATTACAGGTAATTCAACCAATCCCACAAGATTTCAGCATCCGGTTGTGGGTACATATAAGAAAGAGTGCAATATGATGGGGAAAAAATATTTTTCAGTGGCTTCGGGCGGAGGCACGGGGAGGACTCTACATCCTGATAACATGGCTGCAGGCCCCGCATCCTACGGCATGACAGATACCATGGGAAGAATGCATTCAGATGCACAGTTTGCAGGGTCATCTTCCGTTCCGGCCCACGTTGAAATGATGGGACTCATAGGAATGGGAAACAACCCCATGGTCGGCGCTTCAGTTGCCGTTGCCGTTGCTGTTGAACAGGCAATGAAATAGAAAATAAAAAGGATTTCAGTCCTGTTCAATTAAAAAAACAAAAAATTAAAGAGCAACAAAATCATGCAGGAACTTACAAGATCCCAGCAGGCGAGAATCGCAATAAGAGAATTAAAAACTATAATTGATGCTCTGACTATAAGGGGTTTTTACAGGCCGTCGGGTAAATTCGGCAAAGCTGTTGAGGGATGTTTACGGGATTTAAGTCCCGAAATCTACGGTTCCATGAATGATTCAAAAAGAGTTGAACTCAATGGGCTTGAATATGTTATAGACAGACTGCCAAAGGGAATTGAACAATGTACGAAAATTATCTTAACTGAGGAAGATCAATTCGGTTCAACTCCCTTTGAAGCAATACAGCCACTGAAAAGAAGGAGAATTTCCTACAAAATAAGTAAAAATGAAATATGTTTTATTATTTCCCGGGGTATCAGTGAGATATACGATATAATTACCCATTTGACTTTTCTCAACATAGAAGCCAAAAAAATTTACAGGAGGATACAGGATGATTCCGGAAATACAAGGATTGAATGGGACTTACTTGAAAAAATTGCCCTTTCTACAAAAAAATTAAGTGCAAAAAGCCTGGATTCCGCCATATGGAATTTAAGTATCATACTTGGAAGGTCATTCCATGAAACCCGTGAATCCTTTGAATCACTTGAAAAAAACAAACAGAACCACAAAAGTAATAACGGTCTTTTTCAATTGATTTACAACCTTGGAAAAAGAATAGAAAATGAGCATAAATCCAGAGAAGATACCCTTGTAATTTATTTCACCCCATCTTTGATGCGTATCATCGGGCATCAGCAATATGGAAAGATCTGGGCAGAAAACATCAGAAAAAAATTAATTGAGCTCGGGTGTTGCAACCGGCCTGTCCATATCATCAGTTCAAATCCCCACAGCGTTGTAAATGTTCTATACGCCTTTAATGCATTAAAAGACGAAACAGATGTAAAAGAAACTTCCGGTCTTTATGATTTTTTTACTCTGTTGAAAAAGAAAAGAAATAAAATAATCGATTTTGCTGAAAAACACGGTCTCGTCTGCCTTCCTGACAGATCAGGCTCAAATATTGACTGTCAGATCATTGATACATCAAAATTTAAAAATTTACAATTTCACCCTGAAATAAAATTTAATACATTCAACACAAAGGAAAACAGGAGATTAAATACAGATCAAAATACTGACCCTGTCCTCCTTGTTATGGATTATGCCTTTGGAACCCAGGCTTTTGAGCTTATGGAAAGACTGCTTTACACATTGTCAGACAATGGAGATCAACTTGAGGAAAAAATACCAGGTGTTGAAAAAAATAAAATTTATGATGAAAAGAAAGAACCTTTTTTTAAAATTGAATCAATATCAATTATGGGTAAAGCCGGTATTCTTGCAGGTGAAAAAGGTGATATAATGCTCTCAACGGCCTATGTGTGTGAGGGAACCTCAGATAATTATATTGTTGAAAATAATCTTAAATCCGTTGATTTTGATGATGATGTCAATGTCTTTACCGGAACCATGGCAACTGTTCTCGGGACATCCCTTCAAAACAGGGACGTACTTGAAATGTTTCAAAAGGACTGGAATGCCATAGGTCTTGAAATGGAGGGTGGGTATTATCAAAAGGCGGTGAGCGCAGCCATTATCAAAGGCTATATTTCAAAAGATGTAAAAATGCGTTATGCATATTATGCATCTGATAATCCAATGGCCATGGGAAATACTCTTGCAGCAGGTCCAATGGGAGAAGAAGGCATAAAACCAACTTATATGATTACCAAAGCTATACTGCAGAAAATATTTGACAATCAGGACACTGAATAAAAAATCACTTTATTTTTTTGATGCTGATTTTGCAATACCTGCCAGTGCCTTTTTGATTTTCATCAGATTTTTATCACAACCGGTTAGTTGATGCCTTTTTTTCAGATATACCGGATCGTTGTACGATATCCATACATTACCCTCTGCATCCTCCCATTATGGAAATGAGACTCATCTGTGTAAACCTGACAAATAAGAAAAAATCTGGTATTATTTTCTTATAACGGCCATGAGGCCGATCTGGTGACTCTTAAACGGCCTCACAACAAATATTGAAACTCTTATTTTTAAAGGAATTTAGCGAGAGTTTCATATAAAACGGCCATGATGCGCTGCATCACAACAAAAA
>WGCX01000143.1 GCA_015493575.1 Desulfobacteraceae bacterium
AAAATACCTTAATTTTCAGTTAAAATGGTTCATAAATGGAAAAAAGTAGCTTATTTGCCACTTCATATACTTTATAACTTGATAAGTGATGGAATTTAAACTAAATGATTGCAGAGAGTTACTTATTGCCAACGGTCATTTGCGGTCATAGACTGATCTTTATACAAAAAAAGAATTCTATACCACTACTTCTATTCAGGATTTCAGACCAGGTCAGATATGCTGGGTGCCGATACCCGATCCTGATCCTATTCCCAGAATTCTTGATGTCCAGCGAAATAATCCTAAAGAACATGATAAAGTGAAGTTTGAACTCCGTGCAGGAAATCAACCGGGTGATTTCAAAAAACGTGACAGATCTCTTCCTATCAAGTATTTGAATATGCATTCAAACCAGGAGCTGCTTGTTCAAACCTGTAAGAAGCGTCCTTCGGTAATTCTATCCATCGGGTCTGAGGGCTTTCCGGATATTGCAAAGATATTGCGGCAAAAAGGTAAAAAGCACCAGCAACAGGATTATATTTTTGTAATCCCATGTTATAGTGTTCAGGTTGAAGAATTTGGTGCTGGTATTATTCAGCCAATCGTAGCACGCACCAAGTGTTTTATGTATGAACAATTTTTTTACATGTACCCATGGAATGGTCATAAACCTTCAATTGCTCGTTTTGACAGAGTCAATGTTGTTATCAATAAATCCCCTGCTTCAATAGAACCTACCGATGTTTGCCTTTCAGAAGAAATTTTCAATTTGTTTCTTGCGATGTTTCTTTTCTGTATTTCAGGACAAACCACTTCTCTTCTTGATGATATCAAAGAATTGGTCAGAAGTGCGTATCCGGAAGAATAGATTATAAGTTTTTTTCTTATTCACAGCTTCATTGATTTTGTTTTTTTCACTGCAGAATAAGCTTGCGACTGTCGAGACGTCTTTTTTCAGGTGGTATTGGCAAGCCGCCGAATATCCCTCTGTCAAGCCAGTCCTGCCACTGGTTATTGAGCGTTTTGTTCACAACATACAGAGAGATTGCAAAAAGCCCTTTGGGGCCTCCTTCATATATTCTTGTCTTAAATTGAACATTGGGAGCTATTCGTGATATTTTCGGCCAGCACAGTCCGGTGCCTGGCCGATCCACCGCTATCCACAGATATTGACCAGGCTGAATATTTTTTGTTTCAGCAATAACGGAAATATTCCTTCCGTCTGAGGACACAGCTGTTGTGGAAAGGATTTTCCCGTATGGTCCTTTTGGCAGGGCTGCAGAAAAACGATTCGTGCCGAAATATACACCTGTTATAACAAGTGCTATAACAAGACAGAGAATAATAAAAAAAAATATTATTTTACCCTGGGTTCCATGGGGCCTGGCCGATGGTTCCGGTGGGGGGTGCTGCTCCTCTTTCAGGGCTTGCTTCAGGGCATTTTTGAGATTTTGTTTATACATGGCTATATTGTTAAAATACAGTACTTAAAACAGATCCCGGTAGTTTCATCTTTGACATCCGGCTTCAGGCAACACAGCATTTTTTTCTAAAAAGTTCTCCAGTTCAGATAAAACCAAAGAACTTTCGTTTTTTAATTCACATTCCCACACAATGAAACAACTCCAGCCATCTGCAATCAGATCCTGATAGTTTTTCTGATCACGTCTGACATTTTCATTAATCTTCTTTTTCCAGAATTCTCTGTTTGATTCGGGCCATTTGAAATACCTGCAATCATGTTTGTGCCAGAAACATCCATGCACAAAAATTACCTTCTTTTTTTTGAGAAAAACAATATCGGGTTTTCCCGGCAGATTTTTTACATGGAGGCGGTATCTGTAACCCCGCGCCCACAACCATTTACGAACCAACAACTCCGGTTTCGTGTTTTTACCTTTTATCCGGGACATGTTGTAGCTTCGTTGTTCCGGCGAGTGAACATCCATCATTCTGTCTCCCCGAATCAGGAAAGTACCTCAGCAATTATTTTATTGCATTCGATATCAGGTTGCCCCTGACGGGCATAATAGGAAGAAAAACGGGACAATATATCTTTCACGAAGTGCGGAGAGATCTGAATATGCGGTTGATTATAAGCACTCCCGGATTCATCTTTTGTACACGTTGATATTTTTCTGAAATTAATAAATCCACCCTTGAAGTAACCTGTCTCAGGCAACCAGTGAAAGTAATCAGTGTAATTATTGCCAAAGACATTTTTGATCTTGTTCTTTTTTCGTGACTTTTTGGTAATGCCATTCAATGCCGCATCAATAATCGGATTCGCTTCTTCAATCGCAACAAGAAGGATACGGTCAGTCTTGAAATTACCGTCGTTTCTGACAACCAGGTCACAGGCCGGGCTTAATACCACATAAAGATCTTCCCCCTCTGTTTTCTTTACAATGCTCCCTGTTTTCAGACCGTCTGAAAGTGGCGGATAAATATAAACCTCCTCCGGAAAGCATTGATCTTCATCGTCATCAAGTATCTGTATAAGATGATTAAGTGTGAACCGCAGTAATGCCTTCTCGGTTCCTGACGGATCTGCTTTCCCATGAATTTTCCAGTCCGGTAACCGGGGTAACAGATTCTTCAGGAATACTTTATTCAGCGTCTGCTCTATTTTCCCCCTTCCTCCCATGATCCTCGTCAGGCCTGTATTATAAATTTCAAAAAACACATCCAGTATGTCTTTCCGGTAATCTGCCTCACCTTTTTTCAGAACCCTGACCAAATCAGATTTTTCTTCCTCGCCTATGCTGTCCGGTGTCCCTGTGAGAATAATCACAGGTATTCTGAAAAAAGAATCTTTGATTTTTGACAGAACTGTCTTTCCCTCATTTCCGCTGTCAGCTAATTTCAGATCCACTATTGCACCATCGAATGAGCCGTCTGTTTTATTAAGAGCGTCATCAACCGTCCTGCATTCTGTTAATTTAAATGTCAGATTGATGCCCTCATTATTTTTTTCCTGTTGATAAATTTCAACAGAATTCCTGCAAACCTCCAGATCCGATTCGCTGTCCTCAACAATCATCAGTTTAATCTCAGGCATGTTTAATTCTCCTGCTTCGGTTGCAATCTGAAAAATGCACCACTTTCAGAGTCGAAAGCCCTCAGATCAAGGCCGTTCCGGATGGATGCCTCTCCGGCGATAGCCAGGCCGAGACCTGTACCATCCGGTTTGGTGGAAAACTGAGGTTCAAAAATAACTTCATTGACTATGAGCTGTGGTTCTATACCCGGACCGGTATCCCGATAATCAATGAATTGGAGTTCATTTCCGTCTGTTGCAATATTGACAGTAATTTCCTTTTTTGGGATTTGTTTCTCATTCATCCAGTAAATACTGTTATCTATCAGGTTGGTGAAAATCGCATATATATCCTGATACCAGCATGGAAATCTGAAATCACCGGGACCGTCAACCTTGAAAGTAATACCCGTTTTTTTTATTTCTCCGCTGAAGACCTCAGATACTTCCTCAATCGCCCGTCTGAGAGGCAATGACTTTTTCCTGCTTCTTTTCCCTGCAGCAAGAGGATCAAGACGACTGAATAGTTTCACAAACACATCGGCGTTTTTACCAATCCCCACGGTAATCGGAATAATTTTTGCCAATGTTGCCGGATCCCGCTTCTCCCGGAAGGAATTGAACCAATACTTCAGATTTGGAATTTGATTTTTGAAATAATTCAAAGGCCTCCTGCCTTCATGCAGAATAACATTTATAATTTTCCCCAATGTCGCCTGTCCCTGATAAACCGCGACAGTCTGTCTGATATCTTCAGCGATACGGTTCTTGTTTTCTTCCTCTTTGCTGATTATCCGGATAATTTCGTCTGCGGTTTCTTTATCGACCTCGCCTTTCTTGAGCTTTGAGCGGACACCACGCCTCAATTCTTCGAAAGAAAACAATCTTTCCAGTTCCCGTTCGACTTTTAATGTGCGACGGCTTAGCCCCGCTCTCTTTCTGTAGTCAAAACGACGCTCTTCCAGTTTTGTAATTACCTTTTTCGTCAGATCTTTTAAATTTTTATAGGCAGAATTTTCCCTGAGGCCATCTCTGGCGCTTTTTTCTATAAGCCCGGATTGTTCCTCACTCTGAATCTGTACATAGCCTATAACCTGGTTACTGCCTATTCTCATAGACGGGTTCTGGACGCGCTGCTTGTTCAGTTTTAACCAGTCAAAGTCTGCATCGCCAAGCGGCCTGATCCGGAAGCCGTTTCTGTAAACTCCGATTCCATTGTATTCGTTCAGAAGTTGCCTGGCCTGAAGCCTGCCCACGTAATTTCCGGATTCATCTTTAAGTCCCCGTCCGATCAGAGATTCTATGGACTCCTTTTCCCGATCATAAACCCGGATATCAAAAAACAGTTCCCCACATCCTGTCGGTCCCCCGAAATCAAACGGGATCTTTTCCTCTGTGGTGTTTCTGGCTTTTTGCAGGGAGTAGGTCAGGATTCCCTTCCCATCCGCACCGATTCTGCCGGCAATCCTGTAATCAAACAGGTCAAAAATCGGATATGGCTTCACATCCTCGTCGATGATTTCTTCCCGGCCTTCAAAAAAATTCTCGCTTCTAAGGTGAATCCTGAAAGTATCTTTGGCTTCATCTCCGGACATAACACTGCTGACGGGAGACATAAGTTTCTTCAGCTCAAACCTGAGCTTGTCAAACTGGCGTTGGTCCCATTCAGTCAGAAACTCACTGCCACCGGTAATTACCAGACGCGTTCCGGGCGGAAGGTCGGTTTTCTCACTTTCTATAAGTATCTCCACCTCGTCGAGAAACTGCGCTTTTTCAAAGCCGGACCACTCAATATAAACTGTTGTCTTTTCACTATCCGCAACGGTCTCAAGGAGGAGGCCGTCGCCGAGGATCGAGGCGGCGTAACGACCAACACCCTTTCGTCCCTGCATTATCCGTCCGCCCGGGCTTTTTCTCCTTTTCAGTTTGTCATCTGTGGATGGAACCATCCATTTGTTGATTACGGTATCCACGGACATTCCGTGTCCATGGTCCTCGATTGTTATGGAGTAATGTTTCCTGTCTGGTGATGCCCTGAATACGATATTCACATCAGGGGAGTCTGCATCGTATGCGTTTTTTACAAGCTCAACTATTGCCGCATACCTGTCCTGTATGAGGTCCCGGCCGATGGTAAGAATATGTCTTCCTGCAGGTCTTATCGAATATGATTCTTTTGCTCCCATTACCAGACCTCCTTTAATTTTTCTGCTATCCTCTGAGCCAGCAGTACAGGCACAGCATTACCAATCTGACGAAAGGCAGGGGTTCTTGATGGCTTTTCTGCAACCCCCTCAAAAAAATAGTCGTCCGGAAATGTTTGAAGTCTGGCGGCTTCCCTTGGTGTCAGAGAGCGGTTTTGTTCGATATCCGGGTGAATATAATAGTGCCCGTCCCTGGCTATATGGGCAACGACAGTATGTGAATATTCCATATCACCGGCGACGACCTTAAATCTATCCAGAAATGAATTCCTGTGTCGGTGCGTCTTCAGCCTGTCCGGAAGATGGTTGTAATTAAGCCTGGTCTTTTTTTTGTTCCAGAGCTCCACAGCGATCCTGTAAATCTCAAGGTCCTGTTCGGTATTCGGACGCGCCTGATGCCATGTGACAGCAAGTGCATCATTCCTGATGCCGGCGTCATAGAGATACGATCCGGTGTATTTTTTTGTTCTGCAGGGCCCGGGGTCTCCTTCTCCGGACCGTAATGGTGGCAGATCCCCGAGAACTTCCTTAACCTTTACGCCGGGGCGCCATTTGACAGGTTCAGGATAAAACCCGGAACTCTTTCCCCGCTTTCCGACCAGGATAATCCTTTTCCTGCTTTGCAAAACACCATATTCCTCGGCAGACGGTATCATAAACTCAGTTTCATATCCTGCATCGCGGAACAGACGCCTCATATTGTCAAAATAAAGATTGCCGTTTTCATCTTTAGCTGACAGGAGACCTGTTACATTTTCAAAAACAAACCAGGATGGGCGGTAACGCTTAAGAGCCTCTGCATAATAAACGTACAGATAGTTTCTCCTGTCGCCTTTCATCCGGTTTTTGTCCCTTGAACGTCCGATGATTGAATATGCCTGGCATGGCGGTCCTCCAATAATCAGATCAAGTCTGGCACCGTTTAGAAATTCATCTGTTTTTCTGAATATTTCCGTTAAAGCTTCTTTGCCGATTTCAGCATTGATTACAGAATTAATGCAACGATCCGGAACGAAGCCGTAAAATTCCGGACGTGTAATGTGACCACACAGATATTCATTATATTGATCAGTACGGTCACGGTTTTTCAGCCAGTGATATGCCATCCTGGTTCTCAGCGTGAAACAGGCGGCCTTATCAGATTCCACATGCGCCACGGGGCAGAATCCTGCCCGGATAAATCCTTCGGACAAACCACCGGCACCGGCAAAAAGGTCTAAATATTTCAGGCTTTTATTATCGCTCATACGTTACTTCATATATTGATTTAAAAAACTTATTGTGTTGAAAGCATTAATTTTCCTGTCTATATTTGACATACTCCCCCATCTCAGGGAAAAGGTTTTACGGCGTGAAGAATAAAATGTCTTTATATGAAATATAAACTTTTTATAATAAAGTCAAGGGACATCCCCATCAGATCCCTGGCTGTCTATTTCCCGAAAACAGCAAGGTATTTTTTTATATCCTCTTTTGTTTTGCTGTTTAATTTGGCCAGCTCTTCCCTGAGGATCTTCAATACTGCATGCTTTTGTCTTTCATTGATTGTGACTCCTGTTTCCTCCAGGGCTTCGTGAAGTATTTCTATGGCCGGGTCCATTGGGATGGGGGCCGGTGGCGTGGCATCAGGTTTTTCTTTATCTGATAACTCCCCTTCATAAAGTTGTTTTCCATGCTGAAGAAAATCTAAATAGTCATATCCGCAGGCAGCTGCTATTTTGAACTGAGTTCTTCTCCCAGCTATTTTTGAGCCATTAATTATTTGATAAATATACTGTGGAGTACACTGATATTGAGTGGCAATCTTCCCAACACCCAGCCGTGTTTCCGCTTCTTTTAAAGCGAAAATAAAATGTTTATAATTTTTATCTATTTCTTCCATATTTTCTATATTAACCAATAGGTTTAAAATATCAACAAAACTTTTTTAAACTTTTTAGTTGACAAAAGGTAACTAATAGGTTTAAAAAGATATCATGAAAACAATAACTCAATCATATATCGCTAAAAAGATAGGGGTTTCCAAACCTTTTATCAATGCTTTGGTAAATTGCAAAAAACGCCCATCTTGGAAAAGAGCAAAAGAAATAGCGATGATTACAGGGACAGACCCCATACTTTGGTTAGAGGGGTCACCGGAGCAATTACGCCGGGCGCTGTCAAAACCGGCCACGGGTCCGGATGAAAATTTATGTAAGAAACAAAAGGTGGCCTGATGAACAGATTAAGCGCCGCCGGAAAGGCAGACAAGGACAAACCCGGGACGAAGCCGGCCTGGGTTGAAATAAATTTTTAATGCTGAACCGCATCGGGTAGACCACTCCCGGAGATAAACCGGGGCACGCGGACAACAAAGAGCGACCTGGCAACATCAATAATTAATTATTAAGGAGGAGACAGATGGAAAAGGAAATGTTTGATCTTGATAATGCTGATTTTATCAAATTTCATGAAGAGCGGTACGGTATCCCTGTTTTTGATGATCCGGACGACGATGATTTCACAAAATTCTGTTTAACGGATCCGGAAGCAGAAGAATTCATTCTGCATTCTCCTGATTACAAAACATCCTATGGGGCACCGGTTCCTTTTGGTGAACAAAGAATTCTTGAAGTTAAAGTGAACCGGTTGATAAAAGCTTTGCTGCATGATTCATGGAAACTTTTCAACTCTTGTAAGCCGCAGGCGGATTAAAAGATGAACATTCTCCGTCATTACTCAGAACTTGCCCTGGTATATGGTTTTCCGGATTTTATCCGTGGAAATCTTAAGCCCGGCCGTTTTCAAAACCTTTGTGGCAGGCTGAAAAAAGAGTGCGGCAAAGATCTTTCCCGGCTTATGATCCCCCAGGGGGAAAAAATAAAAGCCGTTAATCTGCTTCGTGAATTTATGCAGTCTGCCGGCTGGTATAAAAAAAGCCGGCACGTAACCACATATCTTTCTTTCTGTCTTGCCATGATAGAAAACTCAAAATTTCGCTACAATCCTGAAATAATAATCACATTGAACAAATTAATTGACCATCTTGAAAAAGGTGGGTTCCTGCATGAGCCCTGCTGCTGGGCAGGTGACCTTGCCGCCCGGAAATGGGAAGGGCTTTTCAAAGAAGGATTACTAAATTAGAAAAAAAACGCGGGCTTTACGATGATTGAAATAATTAAAAAAATAAACAACAGCAGGCAGAAAACCGAATGTGCGGAAATGCATCAGTATAAATTGTTATGGATCAGTGTTTTTGAACAGGCCATCAAAGATATGACAAACAGAAACAGCCTCATAAAACGTCAGGCATGGAATTATGTTCTGAATAAAAAAAACCATGATATTGGTTCCTTCATCTGGATCTGTGAATTACTGCAGATCAATGCTGACAAATTCAGGGAAAAATTGATGAAAATAAAAAGCGTTCAAACAAGGCGTTTCCGCATAAAACAACAAGGAGCTGCATTATGAAAAAAATATTGTCTAATGCCGTGACAGTGGCGGGATACATCCTGCTTGCCGTCATGATGTACTGTTATACGGTTATTTTCCTTTCAATGTAATTTTGCATTTTCATTAAAACAAAAAGGGGAGTTAAAAAGTGTTAAATTCCAAACAGAAAACAATCCCGGTTGAAACCTGGCAGTTTTTCAACACCTGCAAACAGCACCTCGGGATTTCAACCCTGACCAAATTGTTCGTAATAAGCCTGCGGCAGGTGGAAAGATGGGCCTGTGATCCTGATTACACAATCTCAAGCCAGAGGAACCCGCTGGACAGGTATGAAACCCTGCTGAAAAAGCTCATGGATCTTGGCGTGGATGATATTGCCAGGGCAGCTGTTGACAGACAGGCGCGGATCGTCGGCTGCACCCTGCATGAAAAATGTGTTGTGCCTGACAAGGACAGTATTGTGGATGAGCTTCTTGATAACCTGCCTGCCCTTGCTGAGTACCAGGAGGCGGTTAGAACGGAGCAGCCACTTGCTGTAATCAGGGAAAAGGCAAGGTTTTTAATTCGTGAAATAGAAGAGGATGTGGCTCTCGTTGAGCAGAAGTGGGTTGCTTAACAGCGGGCCCGGGAAACAGGGAAGATGGCACTTAAAAAAATTACACCGCTTCATAAAGCTATTCAGGCGCTTGAAGATGCAATGAAGGAGCTGCGGTTACAGCATGCCGCCCTGGTGTCTCTTCTGCCCCCTGCTGAAACGGAAAAAAAGAAGCGGGGCAGACCTTATATTGTCAACCCCATAACAAAAGAAAAGGGATATTATTAGCAGTATTCCCGCAGAATCCCTTAAGGTGGAACAATGCGATGTAAAAAATGCAGTAAAATGATGAGGTTGACCGGTTTTACTGAAAACAAAGAAGAGGTGATTTACCATTGGCAGTGCGCCTGCGGACACAGAGCCACAACAATTGAAAAGAAATAACAAAGAGATAGAAGGATGATATGAAAAACAACAGAAAACATATTCCCGAAATTTCAAAAATTTCAGAAATTTCAAAAAATTCAAAAATGCCAAAAATTGTTGCATATTCCGGGACGCACGGGACCGGGAAAACCACATCGGCACTTCAGCTCGCAACTGACTTGAAAATTTATTATCCAACCAAATCCGTCCATATTCTGTGTGATCTTGAAGCGTTCTGTCCATATCCCATTAATAAAGAAACTTGCGAAAAAACACAGGCGTGGCTGTTTGCGCATCATCTTCAACAGCTGCTCACGGCTGTGCAGCGCTTTGATATCGTTGTTCTCGACACAACCCTTGCAGATATCGTTGCATATTCATATGTGGCAGGATTTACAGGCCAGGCAGAGAGTATGATGCAGTTTTTCATTTATCATATCAATTATTATTCTGAAATACATGTCAAAGCAATACAGGATAATGCTTTCTGGTATCCGGACGGTATCCGGGATGCAAAAGATATAGATTTCAGGCAGCAGGTTGAAGACGCCCTGATTGATATTTATACCCGGATTGAAGAGGAGGCTGTTTTTTCAGGAGCTCTTTATTATGAACGGCCACAGACATGAACTATCTCAGACACGGTAATATTTCTGCAACATTTTTCTGCAATCTTTCTGCGCCCGGCACCGTGGCGATAATAACGGGCTGCAGTACATTCATCCTTTCCGTCTCCTTAAAAATGCCCGCCCGGAGCTGGCTTTCAGTGAATCCGGGTAACACAGACAGGGGGTAAATTTATGTCATGGGAAAAGCATCTCAGCATTTAAGTGTGTCACAACTGGAATCCATTGCCCGGGAACTTTTCACAGTAAAATCCACAAAAGGGGGTGAACTGATCGGGTTGTGTCCGAATCATGAAGATAAAAACCCGTCCTTTTCCTATAACCCGTCAAAAGACCTGTGCCATTGTTTTTCCTGCGGGTTTAACGGGGACATCATCAAGTTGTGGAGTAAGGTAAAAGGTTATGGTGATGAAAAAGAGGGATTTAAAGCCTTTTGCCGGGAATATAATATATCAGACAGCCTGGCATCATTTACCGGGGAAAAAGCCGAAAAAACAGGCGGGAAAACAGGTAAAAAAACAGGTGGTGCAAAGGAAAAACAAAAGCCTCCGCCCCTTGATGAACCATATAACCTGCTGGGACGGCTGCCCGATCCGTGGATAGACAAGCTGCAGAAAACCCGGGGCTGGCATCCGGTGGTCATGGAGCAGCTGGGTCTTCGGCAGCAGACCCATTACCAGGCTAAAAAAACAGGCAGAATCGTTCCATTAAAAAGACCGGACCGCATTGCTATTCCTGTAAAGGATGATGACGGCACTGTCAGGAATATCCGCCTGTATAAGCCCGGTGCGAAAAAGATGAAAATTATCTCCTGGGGAACGGCTTACGGGTCGGCCAGGCTGTTTCCCCCTGCCCCCCGTAAAGATGGCACCATTTTGCTGTGCGAAGGCGAATCTGATACAATATGCGCGATCAGTAATGGATTTAATGCCATTACCCAGACCACTAAGCCTAAGAAATGGCGCAGGCAGCACTTAAAGGTGTTTGCAGACAGGGACGTGGTGATCGCTTTTGATGCAGATCAGCCCGGCCAGATGTATGCAAAGGATTATGCCGGGCCGGCCTTACACAAGGTGGCGAAGTCGGTCAGGATTTTAAAATGGCCGGATTTTATGGGCTGCAAAGAGGACGGACTATGGCCGGAAGATCACGGCCAGGATCTTACCGATTTTTTTGTAAAACATAAAAAAACATCTGCGGATCTCCAGCGGCTTATTGATAACGCAGATCGGTTTGAACCACCGGAAGAGGAAATCAGCCCCCAGGCGCTGGAATTTTTTCAGCGCGGCGTTAATGACCGGCTGTCTTTTAAACCGCGGCTGCTCGCTGAAAAAATTATTGAAAAATTCAAGCTGCTGTATTGTCCGGAGACCGGTTTGTTGTATAAATGGAATAATGAATACTGGGAAGAGTTCCACGAGGACCATTTAAAAACCATTGCACTCAAGCTGCTCGGCAATGAAGCTAAACAGGCATGGATACAGGATGCAGTGTTTCAGGTGAAGTCATTGTCGGTCATTCCGCATGGCCGGTCATTAAACGATAATCTTGAATGGTTGTGTATTAAAAACGGCATGCTCAATATTGACACCCTGACTTTAAAGCCTCATAATCCTGATTATTACGCTTCATATCAGCTGAATGTTTCATTTAACCCGGAATCAGACGACATGTGTAAGCGCTGGCTTAAGTTCCTTAAGGAGACCATTAAGACACCGGAGGTGATTGACCAGGTGCAGGAATTTTTTGGATATTGTTTCCTTAAAAAAACACCTTTTGCAAAAGTTCTGCTTCTCCTGGGACCTGGCTCGGACGGAAAATCAACATTGATCAAGGTGTTACTTGAAATTATAGGGCCAGAAAACTGTGCCGCCATAAATTTTAATGAAATGGAGGATCAGTTTCTGCGGTCAACACTGTATCAGAAGGCTGTGAATGTCTGTGGTGAGGTCGGCAGCAAGATCATTGAATCTACGTATTTCAAAGCGGTGTCGGCGGGTGACCGCATCCAGGCCGCATTTAAACATAAAAACGCATTCGAGTTTAAACCATATTGCAAGTTGATATTTGCAGGTAATAAGATGCCCAGGGTAAAGGATACATCCGACGGCTTATACCGCAGGCTGCTTCCCATTCAATTTAAAAGACAGTTCATGGAGGGAGATCCGGACACAGATCCTTTCCTCGAAGATAAGCTGTTCAGTGAACTGTCGGAAATATTTCTCTGGTCTCTTGCAGGCCTGAAGCGATTGCTGAAAAACAAACAGTTCACCAATTGTGAGGAAACAATGGATCTCATGATGGAGTATAAACGGCTTAATAACCCGGTCCTGTGTTTTATCCAGGACATGTGCACGGTGGATGAAAATGGACGGACAAGTAAAAAAGACCTGTTTGCAAATTATGGATCGTATTGCCGTAACAACGGTTACAGGGCATATTCCAGGGAAAACTTTTTCCGGGAGCTGTTTGCTGCCTTTGCCACTCTGCGGACATTCAGGCCGCGGGCAAACAACCCGCATCGAGCTCGATTTGTAAAAGGTATCGAGATTATTTCAGGAGATGACATATGATTTTTGTATCCCCACACCCCATATCTGCCGGTACGGCCACAATAAAACACACAATTTGTGTATCCCCATGCCCCATTTTTAACCGCCGGCCCATTAATAATCTCTTCCGGTCCATGCGTGGTCCAGGTATGGTCCAGGTGAACGGAAAAAACACTTTTTTAAAATCTCATATAAAATCAATGGGTTATAAAAAAGCGGTCCAGGTGGTCCAGGTGGTCCAGGTGGTCCAGGTGAAATCCAACATAATGCGCATGCGTGCGCGCACACGCGCGCGCGCGTGTTTTTCTTCCTAATCTTGTTCTTTATAAGTAAAAATAACATGGACCACCTGGACCATCTAAAGAAATCAACAGGTTATACCGTCCCGAACATGGACCATACCTGGACCGAACATGGACCATACATAAAATTTCAATGGATTATTTCTCTTTTTTGTAAATTATGACCATAGTGACTATTGGTTAAGGACTACTGGTTGAGGATTAATTATTGGTTGAGGACATAAAAAATGGCTCAAAACGCTCTTGAAAAACTAACTGAGAAATACGGACGCTGTGAAGCGGACCAGGCAGGATCCGGCCAGTATGAGACAGACCAGACCGGATACGTCCAGCGTAAAGCGGACCAGGCCGAATACGGTTGGTGTGAAGAGCAGGCAGCAGGACAGGCCGCAATACAGGCAGCAGGACAGGCTTTGATCCCTGAACAGTGGCAGACCAGCAAATCAGTACCGGCACTGCAGCAGTCAGCTGATTCAATGCCCTCAATCCAGCCTGGTGATTCACTCCATGGATCAAGCCAGAAATCAATTCCTGGAGCAAGCCAGGGAGTGACCATCCTGACAGACTGGAAGCAAAGCGAATCCGTAAGAGAGCTATCCTCCTTCCTGAAAAACAATGACCACGGCTTTTATTTGAAACAAACAAAAGATGGTTTTTTAGTTGTACATTTTGAACCTGGATTAAAACAAGAAAGCCATGATCCGGACAGATGGACTGCTGCCATCCATACTTTAGACCTGCTGGAAGCTGCCCGGGAAGATTTAAAACAACTCATTTCAAACGGTGCGTTGAGCCTGCCGATCTACAAAGGAATTTTAAAATGATCATCCCATCCATTGCGAAACAGATAAATACCATGGTGATTACCATGGCATGGGTCCTTCTAAGCCCTGGTTTTACAGGGGTCTCCTCTGCGTGCTCTCCTCTTCTATTCAATTTTCCAAATGAGACAGAAAAGAGAAATTCACTTTTTTGCAATTTTATGAAAGTTGCCCTGGGTCAAAAAAATGACGGCCGGTTCTTATTATTCATTTTGGTAATCAAATATGCTGTCTGGCGCATACTACCGCACGGGCTGCCAGTTAAGATTCAAATTCATCGCTACGGAGAAGGACGGAGCAGGACGGAGCAGGCTTCGAACCAGAAGGGTTCCATCTTTCAAAAACGGCCTGATTTTGGGTTCCAAACGGATGGGCGGGGCATAAAAAAGGGGGTGGGGG